>JALZWA010000163.1 GCA_023299815.1 Akkermansiaceae bacterium | reverse complement strand
GGAGGAGAGGGAGAGGGCGGAATTTTCGTTCTTACGGACGAGGTCTTTTCCGACGGTGGATTTAGGGAGTTCTAGGATGAGGGTGGCGATGCCGGTCTCGGGTTGGGTGGCGATGCGCACGGTTCCGCTGCGGTCGTAGCCGCCCCAGGGATCGCGGTAGGAGAGGGGGAATGAGGTGGCATTTTTTGGAAGTGATTCGGGAAGTCCGGTGAGGACGACGTAGTGGCGCTTGAGGGTGAGCCAGCTTGGGATGGCTGATCCTGGTGGCTGGCGGAGGGCGACGCGGCGGATGCTGAGGATGGGAGGGAGTCCTTTTTTGAGTGATTTGCGGAGGTCGGCGTGGGTGCGCTTGAGGAGCTTGGCGGGGGTCTCACGGGTTCCTTTGAAAAAGAGTTCCTGCTTCACGGTGCCCATCCAGGAGCGGGTGCGCATTTCATTGGCGATGGCGACGAGGTCCTCGGCATTGATGCCGCCGCGCTGGTCCCAACGTCTGCGCTGTGGGTTGAGCTTGGAAGCTTGCGCGCCCCGGCCTTGGATGATTTTGAGGAGGCGTGCGCGCTGGGTCTCCCCGGTGATGACGGCGGCAGATTGCTGCCATTTCTCTGAGCCGGATTGGAAGGCATCAAGGAGGGCGGCGGGCCCACAAGCATTTCCGCTGGTGCGGAGTTGGTTGATGGGTTTGTGAGAGAGGTTTGGAGCTGCGCGCCAGTTCTCCTGAGCGAGGAGGGGGAGCGAGCAGAGGATGAGTAAGAGGGCAATGCGGGGGAACATTTCTGAAGTCAGTCAGTGGGGAGGGTGAGGATCTCGGAGCGCTGGTTGTTCGAGGGCTGGGCGTCGGTGGTCTCGGTGGGGTAGGTGAGAAGGCCGCTGACGGGAAGTGCTCCGGTGGTCTCGATCGTGGTCTGGCCGACGGGGAGGGTGACGACAAAGCGCTCATTCTGCGTGAGTTGGGGGATGGTGATGGGGAAGTTCGCGCCATCGACATCGACGGAAAGATGACTGCTGTTGACGGTCTCGGTGCCTTGGTTCTCGATGCTGATTTGGAGGCCGGCGTCGTTCGCGCTGTCAAACTCGTAGTTGTAGCTGGCGACGGCGAGGTCGGTGATGCCGGGGGTGTTCCGATCGATGACGCGACCGGCATCGAGGAAGCCATTTCCATAGAAGGGGTCGGGTCCAGGGGCTCCGGCTTCATTGGTGTAGCTGAGGAGGATGTCGGCAGCTTGGGCTCCGGAGATGAAGGTGTCGCTCTCTGAGATGATGGCGGCGATGGCTCCGCTGACGAAAGGAGCACTGGCGGAGGTTCCGGTGAAGCTGATGGCTGCGTCATCGGTCCAAGCCGCAAGTGCTTCGTAGCCGGGAGCGGTGATGGAGAGGTTGTCGCTTGTGTTTGAGAAGTTTAAGTGGCTGCCGACGGCATCGATGGCGCCGACTGAAATGACGCCATCGTAGGCGGCGGGAAAGGAGATTTGAGAAAATCCGTCATTTCCAGCGGAGGCGACAATGACGGCACCAGATTCCTGAGCGAAGGCGACGGCTTCACGGACGATGGTGCTATCGCCTTGGGAGCCCATTGAGATGTTGATGACTTGCGCTCCGGCATTGACTGCGGCAAGGATGCCCTCGGCGAGGAAGAAGGAGTTCGAGTCGCCTTCAGCACCTGCGACTCGGATCGAGACGGGAGTGGAGCTAGGAGCAATTCCCGGGATGCGGGAGTGCTCGCCAACGATGAGGGAGGTGACTGCGGTGCCGTGTCCATGGGTTCCTCCGTCGATGTTAATGCCATCAACGGTGATCTGACGAATGTCACTGGGGAGGGCGATGTGAGCTGTGACGCCTGTGTCGATCACGGCGATGGTGACGCCTTCTCCCCAAGAGGAGTTATCAGCGGGGACATTGAGGAAATTGAGGGCGCTTGAGCCGAAGCCGACACCAGTGGTGATAATGTCAGGATCGGGGACGAGGGGGAGGCTGACGAGGTAGTTTGAGGCGATGGTTGCGTCTTCTCCGAGGAGATCGTCTAAGCCAGAGAGATCTCTGCCACCGAGTCTGAGGGCACGGAAGCGGTCGAGTTTTCCGAGGATTTTGTAGTCGGAATTACCGAGTCGGGTGAGGGCGGCGCGGTAAGCGGCCTCGCTTCTGAACTGGACGATGCGCTCGTTCGGGATGGCGAAGAAATCAGAGGGGGAGTCGTCAGATTTCTTGCGGGCGCCGAGATTTTCGGGAAGTCGGGAAATGGAGCCGAGGTCGCGCTCGACTGGCGATTTTACCTGGCCCTCGTTTGCGAGGGGCGAGGGGGCCGCGGCGTCTCGTATGATGAACCAGGCTACTCCGATACCGAGTAGAAGAAAGGTGAGGGCGTAGAGGTGGTTGCGATTCATGAGGATTGAAGTTCCGAAGTTTTACTAAGTTGCGCCATTTTTCGGAAAACTCCAGCGATCATTCCGCGAGGAGTAAGGGGATCTCTGCGAGCGAGGTGACGATGGCGTCGGGTTGGGGGAGATCGCTGCGTCCGTGGCGGGGTCGGTAGGAGCGCTGGTCTCCGGCGAAGAGGGCGGTGCGCATGCCGAGCTGGTGGGCGGGGGCGATGTCGCTGAGGAGGTCGTTTCCGATGTAGAGGATTTCCTCTGGGGGCGGGCCGTCTTTGAGGAATTCGCTGAAAATGGCGGTGCCGGGTTTGGCGTGGCGGAGCTCGAAGGAGTAGGTCGCTTTTTCAGGAATGCTGAGTCCGAAGGCCTCGAGAATGAGGGGGGTGTAGAACTGGGCATTTGAGACCAAGCCGAGGGTGGCGGGGTGGGTGAGAGCGTCCTGCGCGCCGGGCATAGGCCAGACGGGATTGGTGGCGAGTTCGTAGCGCAGGGCGAAGTCATCGAGGTCCTCGGGAGGGTTGAGAGAGAGGGAGTTGAAGAAGAGATTCCAGATTTCACGGATCTCAATCTCGGGGAATGAGCAGTTTTCCTTACGCGAGAGTGCATTATTTTGCTCAATAAGGTTAAAAAGGTGGGTTTCGAGTGAGTAGGTAGGGAGATCTTGCTCGTTCTCGGAGAGGAGGTTGCGGAGGATTTGCTCGGTGGTTTTGCCGGGTCCGAGCGAGCCTGCAGACGAGATGAGGAGGGTGCCGTAGATGTCCCAAGCGAGGTAGCGGGTGCCATCGATCCGGCTCAGCTTGGAGGAAGTTCCGGTGGGGAGAGGGGTGATCTCTCGGGTGTTTTGGCGGATGATTTCCAGCGGGGAGGGCATGGGTTTTAGGTGCGCAGGAAATGGAAGCGATCGGGGTGGAGGAAGCTCTTGAGGACTCGCTCTTTTTCTAGGAAATCGAGGGAGCCGATCTTGGAATTGGCGACTCGGGAGAGGGACTCGGCGAGTCGGTTGTGATACTCAGGGAGCGACCAAGGGGAGATATCCTGAGGGTTGAGCTCATGGGTTGCGAGG
Organism: Akkermansiaceae bacterium; assembly: GCA_023299815.1. Classification (GTDB taxonomy): domain Bacteria; phylum Verrucomicrobiota; class Verrucomicrobiia; order Verrucomicrobiales; family Akkermansiaceae; genus SW10. The sequence continues at coordinate 4,222 of JALZWA010000163.1, read as the reverse complement.
GCGTCGCTGAGCCAGAGGCGGAGATCAGGAAGTTCGTGGTTTTTGATCATGTCTCGCTGATGAGTCTCGGGGAGGTTTCCGAAATCGACGGCACCTTTGGAAATGAATTTCTGCCAGGCTGCGGGGGCATCGACGGGTTCGCCATAGGCGGAAAAGGTGTCCTTGAGTTGGATGAGGAAGTCTTGCTGGAGCTGGGCGAGATCGAGGCAGCGAAGAGGGATGGGGATGCTCTGGTAAGTGTTTCCGAGCTGAAGACCTGTTTTTTTGAAATCAGCGGTGATCTCGGGGAGGTCACGCCCGATGAGGGGCTTGCCGATGAGGTGGGGTTCTAGAAAGGTGAGGCCGAAGCCTTCCGCGACAGAAGTGGTGGCGATGTGGCTGGCGCGGCCGAGCCAGCTCTTAAAGTCATCGGGCGAGCCTACGACATCGAACTCGATGGGGAGCTCGTTTTCTTCAGCGAAGCGCTGCCAGTCTCTGTGCACCGGCAGCCATGCGGGGTTCTCGGGGGCACGGGCGATGGAAAAGTGGACGTCTTTTGGCGCGTGCGCCGCCCAGAGGCAGAGTTCGCCGAGGTTTTTCCGGCGAATACCACGGACGGGGTAGAAGACCTGCGTGCGCGTGGGTTTTTCGAAGAGGGGGCCGGTGGGGTTCAGGGCGTTGGGGAGGGCGTGGCAGCGGGTTTCGGGGATGCCGGCTTTGATCAGCCTGCTTCGATCCCGCTCATTGATGAAGGCGTAGTGGACGTGCTCGGCGAGGGGGTAAATGTTCCCTCGGTCGCGGAGAAGTTCGTAATTAGAGGGGCGGCCGTCCTCGGCGAAGTCGTGGCACTGGAGGAGGAGCCGCTCACCTCGGCGGGCGAGGGCCTCGATGAGATCGGGAAAGAGGACATTTTTTCCGAGCACGGGATTGTGGATGACCCAGATGTCAGCGCCTTCAGGGATGGCGGCATCGAGCGCGGCGAGGAGGTCACCTTTTTCCGGGTCACGGCAGTAGTCTAGGAGCGGAATGCCCTCCGGAATGGTGACCGTGTGGCCCATCTGCTCGAGAACTTGCTTCTGAGATTCGATCACCCGAGTCACCCCACCGGCGCGGAGATGATAGTGAATCAGGGCAATTTTCATAAGATCAGGGCGGGGGAGAGCAAGAATCACCCACGGTGAAGCCTCTTTAGGATGAAAGATCCCTCTGATCGGTCAAGGCGTCAGCGCCTCATATCGTGTAAAAAAGGCATTTTCATTTTCAAATCTTGGTTTAGCTTCCCGCAACTGGCGGGAGGAGTTCTTCCGCCTGAGCTCTTAAGGTTCATGTCTGATAAACAAAATCCCGAGTCCCCCAACTCCAATAAATCGTCTCAAGGCACCCCAGAAGGTGGAGTCAACTGGAAGGTTATTATGCTTCTGTCACTTGCATTTGCGGTCATTTTTGGTGCCTTCAAATACGGTGGTGAAGCTAATGCTGATAAGCTGACCTTCCCCGAGTTTCGTCAGGCTTTCCTCGAAGGACGTGTTCTCCGGACTGCTGCTGAGGACATCAAGACGGGTCAGCTAGAACTTGTCACCTTCTCCGGCGAAATGCGCGCGGAAATCCAAGGGATATATAGTAAAGACGATCTCCTCTTGAAGGAGTGGACGGAGCAAGGTCTCGTGATCGTCAATGTCCAGCTGGGCGTCCACGGAGAGGAAATTGAGGACACTTTTGGCGAGCGCCTTCTCTGGGAAAAGGGGGGTGATACCGCGAACTATAGTGGTGAGACGATTTCTTACGCCGCTTTTAAAAAGCTCTTCTATGACAACAAGATCGTCCTCGGTGCTTCCGAGAACATCAGGGTTCTCCAGCTTCCTGATTCTGAGGAAGCTATTTTGGTCGCGACCAAAGGAAATCCAGTGGGCTACACAAATGCCGAAATCAAGGAGCGCGGGAAGCCATTCGTGGTGCGCACTGATAGCCTCATCATGCGTGATGAACTCGCGACTCTCGTGGGGTCGAATGTGAAGCGTCGCCCTGAGAATAACACCTTCGGGAAAGTCCTCTTCAGCTTCCTTCCCGTTCTTATTCTTATCGCTCTGATCTTCTTCCTCTTCCGTCATCAGATGAAGTCCGCCGGACGTGGTGCGATGAGCTTCGGTAAGTCAAAGGCGAAGCTCCTCACTGAGGACCAAGTCAAAGTGACCTTCAAGGACGTCGCCGGTATTCAAGAGGCCAAGGAAGAGCTTTTCGAGATTGTCGATTTCCTCCGCGATCCTAAGAAATTTCAGGCACTTGGTGGTAGTATTCCAAAAGGTGTCCTCATGGTCGGTGCTCCCGGCACTGGTAAGACGCTCCTCGCCCGTGCCATCGCAGGTGAAGCAGACGTTCCCTTTTTCTCAATCAGCGGATCGGACTTCGTCGAGATGTTCGTCGGAGTCGGTGCCAGCCGGGTGCGCGACATGTTCGAGCAGGGTAAGAAGAACTCTCCCTGCCTCGTCTTTATTGATGAGATCGACGCCGTAGGCCGCCACCGTGGTCAAGGCATGGGCGGTGGTCACGATGAGCGTGAGCAGACTCTCAATGCGCTTCTCGTAGAGATGGATGGCTTTGATACTCAAGAAGGTGTTATCATCATCGCTGCCACGAACCGTCCTGACGTTCTCGACCCCGCGCTGCTGCGCCCTGGTCGTTTCGACCGTCAGGTCACCGTTCCTCTTCCTGATGTCAACGGACGTGAGCAGATTCTCGGCGTCCACGCCCGGAAGATCAAGCTGTCCGCTGGTGTCGATCTCGGTCTCATCGCCAAAGGAACTCCTGGTTTCTCCGGTGCGGAGCTTGCCAACCTCCTGAACGAAGCCGCTCTTCTCGCTGCACGCAGAGGAATCAAGGCAGTGACTCAAGATGAGCTGGAAGAAGCTCGCGATAAAGTCCGCTGGGGCCGCGAGCGCCGGAGTCTTGCTCTCTCCGATAAGGAGAAAAAGAACACCGCTTATCACGAGGCCGGCCACGCCATTCTCAATGTCCTTCTGGATCACACCGATCCGCTTCACAAGGTGACCATCATCCCACGGGGGCCCTCGCTTGGTTCCACGATGTTCCTTCCTGAAGAAGACAAGTTTAACCACCGCAAGAACGAGCTGCTTGCTCAACTCATCGTCCTCATGGGCGGGCGGGTTGCGGAAGAGATCGCCTTTGGTGATGTTACGAATGGCGCGATGGGAGACATCCGCATGGCGACCAATATCTGTCGCAAAATGGTCTGCGAATGGGGCATGAGCGACACTCTCGGCATGATCGAATATGGCGACGGTGGAGGGGGTGGAGCCTTCCTTCCTGACGGCTCAAGCATGAAGAACTACTCTGAGGAGACCGCGCAGAAGATCGATTCTGAGATCAAGCGCCTTGCTGATTCCGCTTACGAGAAAGCCAGTGAGATGCTCAATCAGCACCGCGATCTTCTCGATAAAATCTCCGAGGCCCTCATCGAATACGAGACGCTTGATGCGTCCCACATTAATGACATCATCGAGCATGGTGAAATGAAAGACCCTCCCACACCGCCGACCCCTCCTGAAGTTCCTGAAGACATTGCAAAAAAGGAGACCCCTAAGGTCGAAGAAAAGGAGAGCGAAGGAGACGGCCCGCTCGCGGGAGATGTCGTCGGCGCACCTGCCTAGTATTTTTTGGGAATTAGATCCGAAGCACACACTCATAGAATCATGGAAAACGTCGTTATCATCGGAACCGGCTGCGCCGGATGGACCGCCGCTATTTATACCGGCCGCGCAAATTTGAGCCCTCTCGTCCTCTCCGGCACTCAGCTGGGAGGACAGCTTACCACCACCACGGAAGTGGAGAACTTCCCCGGCTTCCCTGAGGGAGTCATGGGACCAGAGCTCATGGGCCGCATGCAGCAGCAAGCTGAGAAGTTTGGCGCACGCGTGGAATACAAGAAGGTCGATCAGATCGCGAAGAATGACGATGGCACCTTCACCCTCACCACAGACGCTGGTGAGATCCAGAGTAAGACCATCATCATCGCTACCGGAGCCGCTCCTCGCTACCTCGGTCTTGAGAACGAGATGAAGCTTGTGGGCCACGGAGTGACTTCCTGCGCGACTTGTGATGGAGCCTTTTATCGTGATGTTCCCGTCGCCGTTGTCGGTGGGGGAGACTCCGCTTGTGAGGAAGCCAATTTCCTGACTCGCTTTGCTTCCAAGGTTTACCTCATTCACCGTCGTGACGAGCTGCGTGC
>JALZWA010000162.1 GCA_023299815.1 Akkermansiaceae bacterium | reverse complement strand
TAAAAATCACCTCTGGCCCATAATAAGATTTCTCGATCTGCACAAAGCCCGCCTCGGGGTGAAACCAATAAGTCTCCTTCACGTCCATGTTACGACTCCGCCCCTCGGCAATGACCCGCGTCGTCTCAAACTCCCCCGCCGGAACCGTGACACGATCTGCTCCCGTCACCCGAAAGGAGCGGCGATTCTCTCCCGAGTTGCCCGCGCCCAATTGATACTGCCAACTGTCACCCGCCTGCGCACTCTTGCGATAAAGATCCATCGGCACGCTGAGATTCATGATCTGCTGAGGCTTATCACCCTCGACCTTACTCCCCCAGAATGACACCGCCTCAGCAGTGATCCCAAGATAAAGGTATTCCTCGATCGTCTCGCCACGACGATGCTCGATGACGTCCCACAGCCCTTTTCCCGGCTTCATCTCTTTCCGTCCCAGATAGGACTTAAGACGTTGAAAGCTGAGAACGACGCGGCCATTTTTCTCACTCAACACCTCCCCGGAAGTCCAGACCTTCGGCATCACCCCTTTCTGATAAGTTGCCGTGACATCGTAGAGCCATTCCTCCCCTGCTTCGATCTGCCACGCCAGCGGAAGCGAAGCCTCCGGCTGCACATCTTCCTCACGACACCCCACAAGGAGGCCTGCGAAAACGAGGAGACTCAATCGTAACACCATTTTCTACCCGTTCAGTTTCGCGAGATTCTTGGCGAGGAACTTACCATTCTTCCGGATGAGCTTGCCATCGAAGAAGATTTCCCCACCGCCGTAATCCGGACGTTGGATCGTCACCATGTCCCAGTGAACCCCCGAGCGATTACCATTATCAGCCTCCTCATAAGCCTGACCCGGAGTGAAGTGGAAACTTCCCGCAATCTTTTCATCAAAGAGAATATCGCGCATCGGCTCACGAATCACCGGGTTAAACCCAAGAGCGAACTCACCCACGTAGCGAGCACCAGCATCGGTATCGAGAATCTTATTCAGCTCCTTCGTTTTTCCTCCAGCAGCTTCCGCCTTGATAATTTTTCCTTTTTCAAAGGTGAGCTTAATTTCATCAAAAGCGATCCCTCGATAAATCGTCGGAGCATTGTGAGTGATCACCCCCTCCACCGAATCCTTCACCGGGGAAGTGAAGACCTCGCCATCGGGAATGTTATAATTCCCGCCACTGATGACCGCCGGAATATCCTTAATCGAGAAGCGGAGATCCGTGCCCTTATTTTTAATATGCACCTGATCCGTCTTATTCATCAACTTGGCTAGGTTGTTCATCGCTGGGATGTAGCTCTTGTAATCAAGAAGGCAGACCTCGAAGTAAAAGTCCTCGAAGGCCTCCGTGCTCATCCCTGCCTGCTGAGCCATCGCCGGGTGTGGCCAGCGCAAGACACACCACTTCGTCTTCTTCACCCGATGATCGAGCACCTTGCGGAGATGCTTCATAGCCGTCCCCATCTTCGCCGCCGCCACATCACTCGTCTCCGTGATATTGTGAGATCCACGGATCGCAATGTAAGCGTCCATATCCTTCATCTCAGTCATGAGATGCTTCGCCGTCAGCTGATACTGCTCATCGGTCGCCCCCATGAGAAGCTCACGGCTGATCCGATTCGTCCCCGTTCGCACAAAGGGAATTCCCTTCCGCGCCCGCACCTCACGGATCAGCGCAATCGCCATATCCTCGGGAGTATCCACAAGGTCGATGAGAATTTTCTCCCCCTTCTTAAGAGCGGTCGAATAACGAACAAGCTGCTGAGCAAGCTGAATGAAGCGTGGGTCCATGCCCGGACGCTAAAGCTGAAAAGGCTCAAGCTAAACTCTAAAGTCCGCTAACATTCAGGAAATCCCCCTCTTCTATTTCCTTCCCACCCCAAAAACCCGCTTGCCCGAAGCTCCTCGCCGCCGGGTAGAACCGCCGCTTGATCGGAGAGCATCAGGAACCGGGAACTCCCGAGACTCCAACCGCCGAACTTCCAGCCATCCGGCTTTACCCACCCAATGTCGATCCCAAGACTGAAGAGGCGTGGTTCATCGAATTTCTAACAGTGCCTCAAGATTCCAAATCAACAGGCAAAGAATGGATCCGCCTCACCCTTCCATTGGGCGACTTCGGCCTTCCTACATTTCGTTTCCTCTCTCTCACCGCCTTCGATCCACTCTCCGCGGGCGCCTTGGGAATCCGCACTCAAATCAGCTTTTCCCGACGACTGGCAAGATCACGCCCGCGATGCCGGAAAGGGAATCCGCGCTCTTCTCAAAAGTCCAACCAACCTTAAAGAAGCTCTGCACACCTGCAACTACGGCTTACTCCAGTCAGACCCAACTACTCAAGACACCCTCATCGCCGCGGGCCAACGTCTCGAAGCAGATGCGATCGAAACACTCGAAAACTCTGCTCAAAACTCAAACTAAACGACCCTCCTGCCTCCATGTGATAGGACGAGACAGGAAACTTTTACTCCTTCTCACGCCACTGCTCGTAAGAAGCTGAGCCAGGAGTCTCGGGATCATCAAGTGCGGTATTCGCATCCAGCTGACGCGCGAGATGTGAATCACTAAAAGCAGCACCGCCGGCCTTGTGGCTATTCGTTGACTCGCAGGAGACAAGTGCAGAGAAAGTGGTCAGGGTGGCAAAAAGAGAGATCAGCTTCATGAGTAAAATATGCCCAGCAGACGGGAAGGCGGCAAGCATGGACTTATTCAAACTGTCCAATCGACCTCTGTTCCATCGGTCATCACCTCTCCGAGAATGGGCACCGGGCAAAGCTCTTCAAGAATCGCACGATTCGTCACCGCCGCGACATCACGCTCCGCTTCGAGATGGTTCAAAATAACCCCAAGACATTCCTGCCCGCTCGCTTGGATCGCCTTCACTGTCAGCAAGGTATGATTGATCGCGCCCAGCCAATTGGCCGCCACCACGAGCACAGGGAAACCAAGTTTGCCCGCAAGATCCGAGATCCCAAAGCCCTTTCCAAGCGGCACTTCCCAGCCTCCCGCTCCCTCGACGAGCGCGAAGTCAAAGCCCGCGCGCGCTGCCGTGACCTGTTCCGCCATTTCTTCTAAAATCAGCGGTGGTCCCTCGATCTGTCCCGCGGTATAAGGTGCCACGGGAGTTCGGTAGTGCCGTGGATTCAAGATATCAAGATCCAGCTCACCTCCCGAAGCCTGCCAGAGACGCTCCGCATCTTCCCGGCTTCCGCTTGAGACCGGCTTCAAGCCAACAGCCCTTACGCCACGCTTGCGGATCTCCTCAAGAATGATGGACGAGACGTAAGTCTTCCCAATATTGGTATCGGTGCCCGTGACAAAAATGCCCTCGTATTGATCAAGCTTCATGCCTCCTCTTCCGTCGACACCGATGGAAAGTCAATCCCATCCGAGAGATGAAGATTAATCAGATACCATACTGCTATCGCCAGCACTAAGGCGGCTACTTTTGCTGTCCAATTCGTTGTGATCTGTTTCTTCATGATTCTTTCCGTCGGATAAAAAGATATCTGCAAGACGCTTCCGAAAGTCTTCCTCGCTGAGGCGGTGCTCGATCTTACCATCAATACAGATGGAAATCGAACCCGTCTCCTCACTCACCACAATCGCCACCGCATCCGTCTCCTCCGTGACACCGAGCCCGGCCCGATGCCTCAGGCCCAGCGAGCGATCACTAATCTCCTTCTGGCTCACCGGAAAGACACAGCCTGCTGCACCTACTTTTTCCGAAGCCACCGTCATTCCGCCATCGTGTAATGCCGTCTTGGGATGAAAAATGGTCAGCGCCAATTCCTTCGAGAGTTCCCCCTCAATAGGAATCCCCGTCTCGGCATAGTTCTCAAGTGAGATACTCCGCTCGATAGCAAAGAGAGCTCCGAAGCGCTTTTTCGAGAGCTGCACCACCGAGTCAGCGAGAGTGTCTAAGAAAGCCTGCTGCTCGGTCGTGGTAAATGAAAAGAGCCTGCTACTCCCCAAGCGTGCCAGACCGTTTCGCAACTCAGGCTGGAAGATGATCAAAAGAGCAAAGGCCAGCACCGTGGCCGCTGATTTGATGATCCACTCGATCACCTTCAAATCCAAGACCTGCGAAGTGATCGTCAGTGCAATCACCACGACCGCGAGTCCGACCAGAATCCGGATTCCTCGCGTGGCCCGAAAGACGCGGTAGATTTGGTAAATGAGAAGCCACAAGACCGCGATCTCAATCGCCATCTTCCAGTGCTTATTCAGTAACTCCCACATATTGCTTACTGGGACAGATCTTAGCTTTTTCTACCCCAACAAGCAATCGGTCACTTCGATTTCGAAAAATGCTTTTCGATCACCTCATGACGGAAGTCGAAAACCTGCTTAATCTTCCCCTTCACAAAGAGTTTATGCGCGATCATCCCGAAGGGCCAGACCGCCACCGAGTAGTGCACCAGATCCGTCATCAAAGTCCCCCCATCCTTCTCCTCAAAATGATGCCGGTGGTGCCAGAAGCGATACGGCCCCGCTCGCTGCTCATCGATGAAAGCGACATTTTCAGTCACCGACTTAATCTCCGTCACCCAGGGAATCCAGATCCCCGGCGCCAGCTTCACCTTATAAGTGATGATCTCCCCCTCATACATCTCCTCGGAAGGAAGAGTCTCTATTTTAAAACCCAACTCGGGCGGCGTGATCTTATCGAGATTCCGCGGAGTGGAAAAAAAGGCCCACGCCTCTTCGATCGGGATTGGGAGCCACTGTTCGCGCTTGATAATGTGAACTTTCATTGTGCGGCATCCTACTCCCCTTTCGAATCTTCGCCACCGCGCTTGGTCGGTTTTCCGAAAATATCGAGAATGGAGTTCACGGCCTCCTCCGCAACCTTGGATCCCTCGCCAAGCACCTTGTCGGCGGCGTCTTTGACAACCTCCTGCACCGCTCCGGCCCCCTTCTCGATGAGAGAGTTGGCTACGCCTAAAATGACACCGTTCTTCGCGAGAAGTTTCATCGTCGATTCCCCCACCACTTGATTGGTATTCTTCAAGACCCACTCTCCTGTCGCCGGGATCATTTCAAACATCCTTAATCCTGCGGCCTCGATCAAACGATCACTGAGATCTTCTTTCGGCGCATCCAGCGTCCCGGAAATTCTCATCGGGGCCCAGAGCAACCCATCTTCTCCGCGCTGGAAAACCACCGTCTCCGCTCCGGGAATTCGTGACAAAGTTCCCGGCGTGATTCCCACGCGGAAGTCGCCCTCGCGAATGACATCGCCCTCCAGCGTCAAGCGACCCTCCACCCGCACCAAGCCCTCGCTTGCGAGACGAATATTGGTGAGATCTAAGCGATCCCCTTCTTTTCGAAAATCCAGACGCGCCTCACTGAGCGCAAGGTGCCGGAAGCGCACCGCATTGGTATAAGCGGCAATCTTATCGAGCACCGGCAAGGCCGTCAGCACCCCTTGATTAAGCTCGAGCGAGCCACTGATGACCGCTTCTCGATCAGCTCCACCCTTCGCTTTGATCTCCGCCTCCACGGCCCCCATCAAGCGCTGCTTCCAATCCTCTGAAACGATCTCCTCCACGCGCACTCCGGTCATGTCTCCCTGACCCGACCACTCCTCACGAGTCAGATCATACTCGCCAGACGCCGTCAGGGTCCCCCGCTCCAGAATATCGAATTGCGATGAAAGAAGATAAAAGCGATCCGCCGAATAGCGCGCGCGAAGGCCTCGCAGGTTCAACTCCTTCACCAGAGGAATCGGTCCCTCGATGTCTCCACCATGAAGCGAGAGATCGTAAACATCCACGCCCTCGCCCGGCCTCAAACTTGCGGTCATCCCCTTGAAGATCCAGTCACCATCATCAGTCATCGCCTTACCACCGACCTGCGCGATATCCACCCCGGTCAACTCCACCTTGGTAGGGATAAAGCGGTCAAAAAATCCCTTCTCCTTTTCCTTAGGAAGAAGCTCTACCTCAGGCTCCTTCTCCTCACGATCACCTCGGAGGTCGGCAGTCACCTCCACCTTGCGGAGGCTCACATTTTCGATCCGATAAACTCCATCCCACACCGCCCCGATATCCACACTCGCGCCAATGTTTGAAATCCTGAGATCAGTCACCGCTTCCTGCCCAGCAAAGTGAAGCTCATCTGTCGTCAACGACCAACCCTCCCAATTGAAAGGCTGAAGCTTCGCCTCACCCCCCAGCGAATCGCTCGCCTTCTCCTCGATCATCACGCGGAATTCATCACTCTTGAGATATTCCCGCACTGCCCGGTAGCCGAGAACGACGGCCACAATCGTCAACACCACAGAAAGAGCCCCGCCAATCGCGAGCCACTTAAAAAGGCGTGAGCCAGATGACTTGCTGGACGATGATTTCCTACGACTCCTACGGGACATGGCCACAGTCTAGGGAAAGCTAAGCTGGGCGCAATGACGCAGACGCTTAGGTTTTTCTCATTTCACCTAAAATCCACCATTCCGGAGAAGCCCCACCATCACACCTTGCACCACCAATTCGCGGGCCGGGACGATATCAGGATATTGCTCGTTCTCCGCATGGAGGAACGGACGCCCATTCTCCATCACGAATCTTTTTAAAGTCGTTTCGCCATCGATCAAGGCCGCCACAATATCGCCATTGCGAGGCTCGCGGAACTCGAGAATCACGGTGTCGCGATCACAGATGTGCGCATCGATCATGGATTCACCACGCACGCGCAGTGCGAAAGTGCGGGCATTTCTGGGGATCCCCAGCGAGGCGATATCGATCGAGATACAACCCTCTTTCTCCTCCTCCACTGCTTCCGCCATTCCGGCAGCGATGCTTCCATAGACTGGGATATCGACAATCTGCTCTCGCTCTAGCTCATCCGGGAAAACCACCGCACGCGCCTTACCGGCGAGGCGAAGAATCACTCCCTTTTTCTCCAGTGCACGGAGGTGGCTCATCGCCGCCGTCTGACTGGCAAAACCGAAGAATGCCTGAATTTCGCGAGTCGAGGGCATCACGCCGTTCTCGTTTTGGTGTGCTTTTAGAAAATCGAGAAGCTCTTGTTGCCGTGTAGTAAGTCCTTTTGCCATATAATCGAACAGTGATTTGATGAACAGTATTCAAAAAAACATCTCAAGTCCAGATAAAAGTGCCCCCATCCTTGATCGTTTCCCTTTTCGGGGGCACAGTCTTCTCATGCTTATCGCGCGTTCCCTCGCAGCTGCCCTCACGCTCACCTTCTACTCAGCATGTAGCTCGGCAGCGCCCCCAGTGGCCCAGCCTGAGACGGCGGCCCCTGTGCTCGTCACCCCAAGACAAGTCCGGCCCGCTCTGCCCAAGCCTGACGCGCCCAAGATTTATGCCGAGAGCTCCATGGTCATCGATGCCGTCACCGGCCGCATCCTTTTCCAAAAGAATGCCTTCCAAGAGCGCGCCGTCGCCAGCACACAGAAGCTCCTCACCGGCCTCATCGTCACCCGCTCCGGCCCGCTCAGCGATATCGTCACCGTCGCGAAATCCGACACCGAAGTCGTCCCCTCCAAGCTCTATATTAAAGAGGGCGAAACCTACACCCGCGCAAAACTTCTCCGTGCTCTCATCATTAAGAGTGGAAATGACGTCGCCATGGCGCTCGGTCGAGACATCGCCGGCTCCAAAGAACAGTTCGCCGTGCTCATGAACCAGACCGCCCGCTCGCTCGGCATGACCAAGTCCAACTTCGTGAACCCCCACGGCCTCACCGAGCCCGGTCAATATTCCACCGCGAACGACATGGCCATCCTCGCCCGCGCGGTCTACCAAATCCCCGTCCTACGCGATGCCATGCGCACCAAGTCTGAGGTCTTCACTCACACCGATGGCCGCACCCGGCCGATGAACAACACCAACCAAGTCCTCTCCCGCCTTTCCTACTGCGACGGCATGAAGACCGGCACCACCAATGCCGCGGGCCGCTGCCTCATCTCCTCCGGTCAACTTAATGGCCGCGCTGCCATCGTCGTCGTCCTCGGATCGACCGCTCCCGAGATCTGGAACGATTCCGAAAAACTCCTCCGCTGGGCGCTCGAGTAAGCCATGGAGGAACTCGATCAGCTTCGGGAAAAAGGCCTCCTCCGCAACCTGCGACAAGTCTCCTCACCCGCGCCCCCGCTTATCAACATCGGTGGCCGGAAAATGGTAAACTTTTCCTCCAATGACTACCTCGGCCTCTCGCGCCACCCCGCCCTCATCCATGCCGCCAGCGAAGCCCTCTTAAAATACGGCACCGGATCCACGGCCTCCCGCCTCGTCTGCGGCTCGCTCGATATTTACCACGAGCTGGAAGAAACGATCGCCCGCCTCAAAAAAGCCGAAGCCGCGCTCACCTTCGCCAACGGCTACGCCACCGCCATGGGCACCATCCCCGCCCTCGTGGGAAAAGGCGACACCGTCATCCTCGACAAACTTTCCCACGCCTGCCTCATCGATGCCGCCAAGCTTTCCGGTGCAACTCTCCGCGTCTTCCCGCACAACGATCTCGCCAAGCTAGAGAAACTCCTCGGCACCGCCACCGGCCGCGTCCTTGTGGTGACTGAGTCCGTCTTCTCCATGGATGGCG
>JALZWA010000161.1 GCA_023299815.1 Akkermansiaceae bacterium | reverse complement strand
GGCGATTTTGATGTCGGGCTCGAGTTGGGTGTTTTCGAGGTATTGGCCTTTGGTGTCGATGGTGCTGGTCTGGGGGATGCCGAAGAGGACTTCTTTATCAATGAGGCGCTCCCACCAGACGGCGGTGCCGGTTCCTGGGACGGGCATTCCTACGAGCTTGCCGATGCCCATGGTGGTGTAGGCGTAGGGGAAGATGTGGGCGTCTGAGTAGTTTCCCTCACCCATGATGACGGCGGAGGGGCGGTCCCAGCGGAAGAGGGGCTCGCCGCCGATCTTTTCTTGTTCGCGTGGGTAGAAGCGGAGGATGTCTTGGCCGCTGAGGAAGGCGGTGAGGTCTTCGGTGAGCCAGCCGCCACCATTGAAGCGGGTGTCTACGATGAGGGCTTTTTTATCGGAGTGGTAGCCGAAGACTTGTGAGAAGAGGTCGCGGAAGGAGCCGTCATTCATGCCTTGGATGTGGACGAAGCCGATCTTTCCTCCGGAGATTTTTTCGGTCTTTTCACGCATCATTTTTATCCAGCGCTTGTAGAGGAGTGCGCCTTCTTTTCCGAGGGAGATGGGGCGGATGACTTCTTCACGGGTGAGGCCGGCGGGGTCGGTAAGGGTGAGGAGGACGCGCTTTCCGGTGAGGCGGTTGAGGCGTCTTGCGATGTTCTCTCCCTTGACGAGGGGTTCGCCATTGATGCGGGTGATGATGGTGCCTGCGAGGACGGGTTCGTCGAGGACGTCAAGGGGGCTGCGCTCGATGATTTCTAGGATTTTGATGCCAGCGCCTTTGTGGGCGGGATCGGCGAAGATGCCGAGGGAGGCGGTGCTATCGGACGAGCTATACTTTGGATAATGGCGGGCTCCGGTGTGGGAGGCGTCGAGCTCGCCGAGGAGCTCGCTGAGCATTTCGACGTAGTCGTAGTTGTTATTAATGCCGGTGAGGAATTTTTGGTATTCCTTGCCGTAGAAGTCCCAGTCGACTCCGTGGAGGTCGGTGCGGTGGAATTTCTCGCGGACTTGACGCCAGACGTGCTGGAACATTTCTGCTCGCTCGGCGACGCGGTCGATATTCATTTCACCAGATTTCTGGAGGGGCTTGGCTTTGCCATCGCTGGTGCTGACTTCGTAGAGACGACCGGCGGAGAGGATGAAGAGTTTCTTGCCGTCCTTGCTGATGGTGAGGGAGGTGGGGGCGTCGTCATTATCAGCGCCGCTGATGGTGCCGAGGACTTTGGTCTCGTCTTTGTAGAGGTGGCGGACCCAGATCTTGTGTTCATCACGGTCCTTGGCGAGGTAGTAGAGCTCGCGGCCATTTGGTGAAAGGGAGGTGCCTTCTAGGTAGGTGGAGTGGATGGTGAGGCGCTCGATGCGGTCTGGGGTGGACTCTGGATCGAGGGGCTTGTTTTCTTCGAAGAGTTTTTCCCATGCTTCGTCATCGATGAGGTCGCGCTCGTCTTCGCTGAGTTGGAAGAGGCGGTGTGCGCGGTTGGTGAGGAAGCCGGCGTAGACGTCGAGCTCGTAGCCCCAGCTGCCGTGGTTCTTTTTACCGTGGCGGTTAGAGATCCAGAGGATGCCTTCGCCATTCCAAGCCCACTGCGGGGACATGTCGTAGTAGCCATTGCGGGTGAGGTCGATGAGTTCACCTTCTCCGCTGGCGGGGACGAGGTAGACATTTTCAGCCCAGCGGTCCTTCTGGAGGATCATGGCGAGGAGGTTCTTACTGTCGGGTGACCAGGTGTAGTTGATGTCACCATCCGAGTAGGAGTAGGTGCGGGAGCGGTCTACGAGTTGGGTGGATTTCCGGGTCTCAATATCGAGGACCATGAGCTGTTCGCGGTCTTGGAGGTAGGCGATGGATTTTCCGTCTGGTGAGTAGAGAGGTTGGAAGGTTTCATCGTCTGTGGTGAGGAGGGGCTTCTCGGTGAGGACGGTGGAGAGGTAGAAGTTCTCTTCTTCCTCGCGGGCGATCTCTGAGGTGTAGAGGTTCCAGCTGCCATTCCGCTCGGAGGCGTAGACGAGCTTGCGGCCGTCTGGGTGGAAGTCGACGCTGCGCTCTTGTTCTGGGGTGTTGGTGATGCGGCGGGTGGTTTTGTGGTCGACCGAGGTGACGAAGACTTCGCCGCGGGCGATGAAGGCGATTTCTTTTCCGTCAGGGGAGGGAACCATTTCGGTGATGCTCTCTGAGAAGCTCACCATTTCTGAGTTGAGCTTTTCGGCGGAGCGGATGGTGATTTTGAGGCGCTTGGGTTTTGCGCTGAGGTTCTTCTGGAGGTAGATGCCGCCATCGAATCCGTAGGCGATCTGGCCATCAGACGAGCGGGAGAGGAAGCGGACGGGGTGCTTCTTAAAGGTGGTGATTTGCTGAGGATCGCTGCCTTTTTTGGTGGAGGCTTTCCAGACATTGGAGGTGCCGCTCATTTCTGAGAGGTAGATGAATTCTTCCTGACTGGTCCAGACGGGGTTGCGATCTTCTCCGGGGAAGTCGGTGAGCTGGCGGTGGCTCTTTTTCGCGGAGTCGTAGAGCCAGATGTCGCGGGTGACGGAGGATTGGTGGTGCTTGCGCCAGTCGTCCTCGTAGCCCTTACGATCGTGGTAGAGGAAGTGGCTGCCGTCAGGGGAAAGATTGAGATATTCGGCGGGGGTGGTGAAGACTTGGCTGGGCTGGCCGCCTTTTACTGAGATTTGGTAGAGCTCGCCGATGCGGCGGTTCGGGATGTCGAGGGAGGCGACGGCATCTTTTCTGGTGGAGCTGAAGATGAGGCTTTCACCATCGGCGCTGAAGGCCCAGGGGATGTCGTGATTTGAGTGGAAGGTGAGGCGTGTGGCGGAGCCGCCGGTGGAGGGCATGACGAAGATGTCGTTATTACCATGGCGGTCTGAGGCAAAGGCGAGCCACTTGCCATCACGTGACCAGACGGGGTGGAACTCGCGGGTGATGTGCTGGGTGAGCTGGGTTGCTTCGCCGCCTTTGCTGGGGACGGAGTAGAGGTCGGCTCCGTGGGTGAAGACTATTTTGGAGCCATCTGGTGAGATGGAGGGGTAGCGGAGCCACTCGGCGGCGGAGGCCGCGAGGGTGAGAGAGGCGGATAAGAGAAGGAGCAGTTTTTGCATGCCTTCTTATTCACAAAAAAAGGGCGGAGGGAATCTCAAAAGGGGTCAGTTTTGGGTCATTTTTTAATCATCATCATCGATTCGATAAATCCCTTCAGGGAGACGCTCTTAGAAAATGAGTCGTTTTCGTGTCGGTCCTTTATCGGGCTTGATGGTTTCGAGCGCGAGTTTTCCATCGATGACGCCGTCCTCGGCATCGACTTCTTGGATGAAGTCTTCGAGTTCCGTTTGTAAGACGGCGTTTTTCCAGAAAAGTGATTTGGTTCTCAGCCTTCGCGATATCCATGCGGTTTCCGATATCCCCGAGTAGTAATGTTCTCATCCATCCCATGACTTACATTACTGGGCTGAATGGGGAGCTGCGGTGAGAATCAGTAGAGATTTGAAAAACCTTGGTTTCTGGTGCATATTCTGGAGATCTTTTTTTCGTTTTAAAAAGCACATTAACCCCCTAAGGGTATTAGTTTTTTATGAACTTTATGCTGGTTTTTTTTTGAAACGGAACGTTGAATACAACGTGAATTTAGGAGCACCCTTGCTTCAGTAAAAGATTGTAAGGCTTCACCTAGAATAACAAAAAAACAATGAAACCAATAAATACTAAGCCCCGTCGTCAGAGACTAAAGTTAGGGGTCTTGACATGTCTCGCCCTCAGCTGCGCTTCCGGAACTGCCGCCACCCTGGCTTTTGTTCCCGATATCCCCACCACTGATTTGCTTGTCTCACGTGGAGACGAATTCGGAGCAGGAACCGCATCATCTCAAGCGACTTTTGGATTTCGTAATTCTGATGAAGCTGGCACCGAGGGCTCACGCGGCCGCGGTCAGAGTCTCCTCTTCAGTAGCCTTGCGGCGGGCAG
>JALZWA010000160.1 GCA_023299815.1 Akkermansiaceae bacterium | reverse complement strand
AGATCGGGCTCTATGGAGATATCTCCTCCGCCAATGACGTGGGCATTCACAAGTGGCGTCTCCTCGCCATCGACCGCGCCACTGGCAAAATCATCTACGACAAACTGGGCCACGAAGCAGAGCCGAGAAGCCAGCGACATCGCAAGGCCACCCAGTGCAATTCCACCCCCGCTACGAATGGTAAATACATCGTCGCCTACTTCGGATCGGAGGGCATCTTCTGCTTCGATATGGAAGGCAAGTTGGTCTGGAAAAAAGACCTCGGCCCCATGAATGCGGGCTTCTTTAAAATGCCCACCGCCCAGTGGGGATTCGCCAGTTCTCCCGTCATCCACGACGACAAAGTCATCGTCCAATGCGACGTCCAAAAGGACGCCTTCCTCGCCGTCTTCGATCTCGCCACTGGCAAAGAACTCTGGCGCACCCCTCGCAAAGACGTCCCCACCTGGAGCACCCCCGCCGTCGCCCAGTGGGAAGGACAAACTCAAATCCTCATCAACGGCTGGCATCACACCGGCGCATACGACTTTGCGACCGGAAAGGAAATCTGGAACCTCAAAGGCGGCGGCGACATCCCCGTCCCCACCCCCATCGTCGGAAAAAACATGGCCTACTTCACCAGCGCCCACGGCATGTATCGCCCCATCCGTGGCATCCGGCTCTCAGCCAAAGGCGACATCACCCCGCCCAAGGTCAAGGACACCAACGAATCCATCGCCTGGGTCCACCACCGCAAGGGGAACTACATGCAGACGCCCATCCTCATCGGCGATCGCATCTACGCCTGCAACGACCGCGGTGTCCTCACCGCCTTCAATGCCACCGACGGCACCGAAATCTTCAGCGAGCGACTCAAAGGAAACGGCTTCACCGCCTCCCCCGTCTCCGACGGACATCACCTCTACATCACCGCCGAGTTCGGAGAAGTCTGGGTCTCAAAACTCGGCGACACCTATCAACAAGTCGCCATCAACGAACTCGGTGACAGCTCCCTCGCCACCCCCGCCATCGCCGATGGCACAATCTACTTCCGCACGTTGAAATCGCTCATCGCGGTTGGAAAATAGGATTCATTTTTTAAGGCGAATCTACCGAATTCCGGGAGTGCGTTCCCGGTATTCCTCGAAGACTTCCTTAAGTGCTTTGTCAGCAGGGAGATATTCGACCACGATGACACGCCATTCGCTGGGGTGGTGCTTGAGCCCCATTAGGAGGCAGAGGCTGGCGCCATTTGGATCGTCTAGAGGGGGTGCAAGGCGGCCGATCGCGTAGCCACCGATACGATACCACTCGGTAATGGTAGTCAGAAGCGTAAGATCACTTTGGTAGGCTATCGTCATTTTACCTGAGTTGAGATCAAATTGGGATCTCATCTCGTCGTTCAATTCACGAGGGACGAACATAAGTGCCTCGGCAGCTTCAGCGTCATGTTCAGAAACGGCGCGAAGGAAAGCTTGCGCGATCTTTTCGACCTCTTCGTTGGAGATTTGCGCGACTTTGGAGTCGTTTTCAGGGGCTAAAATTTTTTGAGGGGCTGCTGCTGGTTTGTGCAAGTAAATGGCTAAAATAGCAAACATATGGACGATGATGATGGCAATGACAATGAAGCCACACCCGATCAGGAGCTTGTTCTTCCGAGGTTTGGGAACGGGTGGAGCGGGCGGAGTCTGCTGGGGTTGACCGGCCATGGTCTCGACGATGGTTCGGAACTCGCCGGCGCTTTGGTAGCGCTTCCCGGGTTCTTTTTCTAGAGCTCTGAGAACGATTTCATCGATGCGGACATCGATATCGACTGGCTTGCGGACGCTCGCCGGTGAGCATTTCGTAGAAGACGACTCCGAGCTTGTGCGTCTTGCTCGGGTGCCATGTAGGGTGGAGTGCCGGTGGCAGAGCTGGGGGTCTCGCCGAGGGTGGCGATGCCGAAGTCGGCGCTTTCCCAATTGATCGAGAGATGCTCGGAGAATCCGCCGCGCTTGAGTTGGTGGTCCTTGCGCCATTACTTGGCGGCGTAATTCTTGAGGGCCCCTAGAAGGAAGGCCGGGAAGCGACCTTGTTCTTGGTCCGCGAGGCGGAGGCCATTTTTCTCAAGGAGGCTGGCGAAGAATCCCTGGACGAGGTCTTCAGCATCTTGGGAACTTTTTCCGGTGCGCCGGAGGTAGCGGTAGAGGGGGAGCCAGTAGATCTAGCAAAGGCCGGCAAGACCGGAGGCGGCTTGCTCATCGCCATCGCTCGCCGGGTCGATGACGAGCGACCATCGGGTGGTGACGAAGTGGGAATCTTTCCTGGGTGGGTCTTTTTCCATGAGGGCGACATGGAAGCTTACCCGGATCTTAGGATTCGTTACAGGGGATCTTTTTTCCTGCCGGAGGAAGCTGGGAGGGCTACGAAAACGTCGTGGTCAACAAGGTCGTATCTTCAGATTGGAAACGATAGTCCCCGATCTCTACGCTCCACTTGGCATTGGAGTGTCCCTTGCCATGGGGCTCATGGATAAAGTGGACTTTGATGACCGTGCCTGGTCGCACTTGCACGGTTTCGCCGAGGGGAAAAGTGGTTCGTCCCCAGTGGGTATGCGGGCAGTGCGGGGCATTGGACAGTTCCACGGTCTTGGCAGATTTCGTCTCGAACCAAGCTGCGAGGACATTGATCTCGCCCTCACAGGTAGAGATGAATTCAAGCTTCGCTTCAAAGACCCCGCTGGCCTCGGCCTCGGTGCAGGTATGGCTATTGACTGTCCACATCAGCTGCGCTTCGCAGGCCATATCTTCTGGCCTGATGTGATGACAGCTGGCTTCGGTGCGTCGCTGTGAGTCATCGCCGACAACCGTGAGATCCACGCCGTAGGGCTGGCTATACCAGAATTCGATCTCTTCCTGCAGATACTCGTCGTAGGCCGGAGCCATCCAGGATGTGGTGGTGCCTGGAATCATGACCCCGCCGGGCTTCAGCCAGCGGTCTCGGGCTTGGATGACGATCGGCAGGAGATTCTCATCCACGCCATATCCGCCTAGCCACTCGGAGACGATGATGTCGACCTTCTCAGGGAGTTCGAGGGCTTCCATTTCACCTTGGATCACGGTGATGCGGTCACTCAGACCATTGTCTGCAATGATTTGCTTGGCAGCCTGAGCGACAGGCGATCGCTCCACCGAATAGACTTTTTTCGCTCCGGCCTGGGCGGCAAAGATGCTCAGAATTCCCGTGCCAGCGCCGATGTCCAAGACGACAGAATCAGGTGTCACCACCTCACGCAAGGCGTCGCGAAAGGCTTTACAGCGCACTTCATCGCGCAACATCGCTCCATGATTTGAGAGGTCTCGGTAACTAATTTCAATGGCCATGGATGAGTGCTATCGCTGAGAGATTTTTAATCAACTCTTTCGTTTGATTGAGAGCGAAAATTGGGATTGGAGGGGAGCTACCACTTCGCTACTGCTTTTTCGATGCACATAAGGGTGTCATCGAGATCGCCGATGGTGTGGGCCATGGAGATGAAGCCGGTCTCGTAGGGGCTGGGGGCGAGGTAGACGCCTTGCTCTAGGAGGTCCCAGAAGAGTTTTTTGAAGATGCCGAAGTCTTGCTTGGAGACGGTGTCGACGTTGATGATCTCTTCATCGAGGAAGTAGAGGCAGAACATGGAGCCGACTTGGTTGACGCGGTGCGGGATGCCTTTTTCTGAAAGGATGCGGCGGAGGCCGGTGGCGAAGTGAACGCCGAGTTTCGCGAGTTGATCGTAAGCACCGTGTTTCTCGAGCTCTTTGAGCTGGGTGAGGCCCGCGACCATGGCGAGGGGGTTTCCGCTGAGGGTTCCGGCTTGGTAGACCGGGCCATCGGGCGCGAGCATGTCCATGATATCGGCACGGCCGCCGAAGGCTCCTACGGGGAGGCCTCCGCCGATGACCTTGCCCATGGCGGTGAGGTCTGGGGTGAAGTTCTCGAGTTCTTGGACGCCACCTTTTGCGAGGCGGAAGCCGGTCATGACTTCGTCAAAGATGACGAGCGAGCCGTGCTTCGTGGCGATGTCTCGGATGGCTTGGAGGTAGCCTTCGCGTGGGAAGACGAGTCCGGCATTGGCGGGGTAGGATTCTACGATGATGGCGGCGATGTGCTCGCCGTGCTGGGAAAATGTTTCCTCTAAGCGCTCTACGTCATTGTAGGGAAGGGTGATCGTCTCAGCGGCGAAGGACTTGGGGACGCCAGCGGAATCAGGCTCGCCGAAGGTGAGGGCTCCGGAGCCGGCGGCGACGAGGAGGGAGTCGGCGTGGCCGTGGTAGCAGCCCTCGAATTTCACGATCTTATCGCGCCCGGTGAAGCCGCGGGCGAGGCGGATGGCGGACATGGTGGCCTCGGTGCCGGAGTTGACCATGCGGACCTTCTCAACGGAGGGGACCCACTCGGTGATGAGTTTCGCCATTTCGACCTCGTGGGGGTTCGGGATGCCGTAGGAGATGCCGTCTTTTGCGGCTTCGTGAATGGCGGCGGTGATGACGTTGGGCGCGTGGCCGAGGATGTTCGGGCCCCAGGAGCCGATGTAGTCGATGTAAGTTTTGCCATCGACATCCTCAATGCGGGAACCTTTTCCACGGCGGACGAAGAAGGGGTCGCCATCGACATTCCGGAAGGCGCGGACGGGCGAGTTGACGCCGCCTGGGATGAGGGTTTTGGCTTTTTCGAAGAGCTTTTGAGAGATCGGTCCGTTCACGCGCGGAGTCTCATCCGAGATGAGAAAAGGGGCGAGTGGAATTTTTTCTCAAGCTCGATTGAATAAGCTGAGAATGCTTTGCGTTCCACCAGAATGGAGAAATCGCCTTTCATAGTGCCATTTCTCGGCTAAACTTATATCTGCGATGAAAATTCTCCTCACTTGCGCTCTTCTTTCCTGCGGGATTTTCCCTGTTGTTGCTCAGCTTGATGCCGAGCCTGACGTTGTCTACGTGGAAGAATTTTATGAAAAGCCAATTAAGCTTAAAGCAGAGAAGGCGGGCTGGATCTTTGCCACTAAAAAAGGCGGCACCAAGCGTGGTGCGCTTCAGATCGGCTCGGATGTCGAGCTCGTCGGCTTCACCGAGAAGGCTTATAAAATTAGAGGAAAACGACAGAATGGCGAGGGTGTCAGTGGCTGGGTCAGCCCCGCAGCGCTGACCGCAAAGGACAAGGATTTCGCAAAGAAGATTCAAGCGGTCTTCGAGCGCCAGATCGTGGTGCGTGAATTGATCGAGAAAAAGGAAATCGCGATAGGGATGACGGACCTCGAAGTAGCGCAAGTTTTAGGGAAACCGACGAAGAGCAAAGTCCGCCGCACTGCGAAGGGTCAATCAGCGACGTTGGAATATATCGATTACGAGATTGAGAATCACTACACGAACTTCCGTGATCCTACGACGGGGGCCGTCTACCGCCAGCTGTCTCATCAGACGAAGGAGGAGAAGAGCAAGACGGTGGTGGAGCTTGAAAATAACATCGTCAACGCGATCGAGGAAAGTGAGGACAATGGCCGCGCCCGCCATCGGATTGTGGCGACGCCGATTGTCTTTTGGTAGATTCTTGGCTCATTAAAAATGAGGAGGTCTCAGCTTTTTTTATCTTTCACCTAAGGCTTTCGTGGGGCTTTGTGACTCACCGAGCGTCCTTCCATGTCCATGTTGTCGTTGATGTCCTCGGTGAGGATACCGTGGACATCGCCGGGGTCGCTGTATTCCCAAATCTTCACTGAGGCGATGGACATGGAAGATTCTTTCCAGGGAGCTGCACCAGCCCATTCAGGAAACCAGACGCCGATGTTAAGCTGAGCTGCGAGAACGGGCACGTATTTTTTGTTGGTGCCGATGTGCTTGCCATCGATGTAGTGACTGGCTTCGGTCCCGGAGTAGAGGGCATATTTGTCTTTCCCGAGACGCTTGAGGGGGTTGCCGAGATAGCGCTCGAAGGGGATTGATTTGTCCTGGACCCAGTAGAAGCCGCCGAATTCTGCGACTTGGGAATCGGTGATGTTTTCAAAGGGTTTGAGTGCGGTGCGCCAGATCGTAGTGATGGTGTGGTAGTCGCCATCGATGACGGATTTGGTGGGGAAGGTAAGGCTTTCGCCTTTGTGATTTAGAAAGGTGTTGTAGAGGCCTTTTTCTAGGTCTTGTTTTTTTCCAAATTCGGGAAAATCGATTTCAGACGTGTAATAATTAGTATTCCTCTTCTTTCCCTGCCGCTTCATGAGGGGATTGTAGAGGGGGTTCTCGCGTGAGAATTCTTCAGGATCCCCATCGCCCAGATTCACCCAGCGGTAGCTGTATGTCCAGATAGCGGGAATTACGCCAAT
Source organism: Akkermansiaceae bacterium (assembly GCA_023299815.1). Classification (GTDB taxonomy): domain Bacteria; phylum Verrucomicrobiota; class Verrucomicrobiia; order Verrucomicrobiales; family Akkermansiaceae; genus SW10. The sequence continues at coordinate 947 of JALZWA010000160.1, read as the reverse complement.
GGGGTGAGTGGGTCGCTCAGGGCCGTTTTTTGACTTCTCTTGAGAGCCGATCTTGAGGACGACTTCATAGCGCCCAGAAGCGAAGAATTGTTTCGTGACGAGGGTGCCGCCGACGCGATCTAATTTTCCCTGCCATCCTTTGATGGGGCCTTCGTAAAGGTCACCGTGGCCGCGGCAGACGAGGACGTTTTGACTCTTACCTGCGACGGTATCGGTGGCAATGAAGAGGTTCTCGGGGACGACACCTTGGTTTCCGGAACCCCATTTTTTACGAAGAGGATACCATTTTTGTGGGTCAATTTCTCCAGAAGCCCAATCTTCGGAGAGGGAGAGTTTTGCTGATTCAGGGAGCTTGGGGATCGCCTGAGCTGAAGAAAGACCGAGAAAAAATATTAAAAGTGGTTTCATTAAAGAGTAGAGAAATTGAGCCCGAATTTTACGAGATACTTTTTTAAACGGTCAGCATCGTTGGTAATCTTTCGTTTTTTACGAGATTCTGAAAAGACGGTGCGGCCGGCGTCCGAGAGGGTGCGGCTTTGACGGCAGATACCGATGACGTAGGCGAGTTGGACTTGGTCGAAGGGGTCGGTGTCGGCGAGTTTTTCTTCACCGAGGACTTCGCTGAGATCGATTTCGTTTGGCTTGCTGGTCTCGCCTCCGCGCCATGCTTGCTGGAGGCGGGCAGTTTCTGCGCTCACGTCTTCGACTCGGATACGGCCACGCTCGGAGAGGGTTGCCATGCGGGTGATGGAGGCATTGAGGTCGCGGAAGTTTCCCTTCCATGGGGAGTCGGGCGATTGGGCGAAATGGAGGAACTTTTCGCGGGCTTCTTTATTAAAGGTGGAGGCGCGGCCTTCTGACTCGGTGAGTTTTTGGAGTTCGTAGTCGAGGTTTGGTTCGATGTCCTCGCGGCGGTCGGCGAGGCCGGGGAGGTCGAAGGTCCAGAG
>JALZWA010000159.1 GCA_023299815.1 Akkermansiaceae bacterium | reverse complement strand
CACGGTGTCTCCGTAGCGCACGGCAAGTAAGCAAAACACGGGCACCAAGAGGAGGCGCATGAGTGTGATGAGAGTTGCGTAAGTCATCTTTGAGGGATGAATTTAGTGGACATCCGAGCCCCATGCAATTGAAAGGGCAGCCGTGACGCTCACTGAATTGAAAGAAGTCCTCCATGAAGTAGGGGTGGTCCCCTCGCGGAAGCTAGGTCAAAATTTCCTCGTCGATCAAAATACGGCGGCGGGGATTGTCGATCTGCTCGACCCGCAGCCGGGCGATACCGTGGTAGAAGTCGGGCCTGGCACTGGAGCGCTCACGGAGCATCTCATCGGAAAAGTAGCCAGGATCATCTTGGTCGAGTATGATAGCCGGCTCGCTGAATATCTCGTGCGTCGCTTTGCTGATCATCCTGAAGTGACCGTCATCTGTGAGGACGCGGTGCGCATCGATGTTCGCCCTTTCTTTGCTCATAAAAATATTAAGCTGCTCGGGAATCTACCCTACTCGGCCGGCGGCGCGATTTTGAGAAACTTTCTCAAGGGCCCGTCACCTTTCAAAAAGGCGGTGCTGATGCTGCAGAAGGAAATGATCGACCGCATCCTCTCCGCGCCACGGTGTAAGGACTACGGCGTGCTCACTCTCCGGATGCAGTGCGAGTGGCAGGGAGACCGGGTCAAAGTAGTCCCTCCCAGCTGTTTCTACCCGAGGCCGTTGATCGATTCTACCGTGATGAGTCTCGAGCCGAGACAGGCCGAGCTGCCGGTGCATGATCGTAGGCTTTTCGATGAACTCGTCCGCCGTGGCTTTGCGCAGCGCCGGAAGCAGCTTCGCAAAAATCTTCCGGATGGGATTGATTGGAAGACAGCCACCTCAACACTCAGTCTGAGCCCCACTGCGCGGGCCGAGGAACTCAGTCTCGATGACTGGGTCGCGCTGACACGCCTTGCTGATCCTTTTTTCGAAAAAGAAGAAGGGCAGGGGGATGGTGAGATGCTCGATGTGGTGGATGAAAACGATGAAGTTATTCGCTCCGAGCGCCGCGATGTCATCCACCGCGATGATCTCACGCACCGAGCGGTGCATATTTTTGCGCTGAATAAGCACAGTGAAATCTTCCTGCAAAAGCGCTCTCGTCTTAAAGACAAGTGCCCTGGGCTCTGGGATTCCAGCGCGGCGGGGCATGTCGACTCTGGCGAGGATTATGCGGTCTGTGCCGCTCGTGAGTTAGAGGAAGAGCTTGGCTTAAAAGATCACGATGTCCGCGAGGTCGGCAAGCTCGGCGCGCATGCCAATACCGGCTGGGAGCACGTCCGGCTCTACGCCACACTGGCTCAGGGGAAAGTCCGCTTCCCTTGCGTGGAGGTCGAGTATGGTGAGTGGTTCACCATGGAGCAGATTGACGAGTGGGCGACTGTTGTGCCGGAGGACTTTGCTCCCGGATTTCTGGCCTGCTGGCAGCTCTGGAAAGAGCAAAACTCGGCGCGCTTTTCTTAGTGACTTGTGCTATTCGCGGATGGTGCCGCGGTCTGAAAAGAAGTTATCCTCGCTGGAGAGGTCGTAGTTTGCGATGAAGTTCCCGCCGGAGACGAAGTCGATCTCAAAGATGGCATCAGCAAAGTTCGGGATGGTGAGGGTAAAGATCGCTTCATTTTCACTGACCCTCTCGTATTGGTAATCGACGAGTTGAGGAGGGTTTTCAAGACCGACTCTGAATTCAACTTGGGTTGTGGAGATGAATTGATACTCGCTCGGGGTGAAGTCATTGATGGAGCTATGAAAAGTCCAAGTTTTCCCAAGAAGAGGACCAGTCGGAGTGAGGATGATCTTATTGGGGACGACTTCGAGGATTTCGGAACCGTCTTCACCTCCGGTCGTTGGATTCGCCCCGTAGGTGGTCACGTAATTGGTATAAAGAGTGGCCAATTCTTCACCTTCGACTGAGTTGTAAGCCCGCAGAAAATGATGCTGCTTTCCTCGTGAAGGGAGGTTGATCGTGACTGCGGTGTAGCCTGCTCCTGAAATCTCGGTCCAAGTGAAGTCGAAGGTCCTTCTGTCTTCGAGATCGTCAAATCTTCCGGTTCCATTCTCTTGGAAGCTGTAGATGAATCGTCCATTTTCTCCCATGGAGAAGGTCTCGCCGCTGGCGCTCACAAGATCTGTCACTGCTGCGCCGAGGTTCCCAGAGGGGTAGCTTGGGCTGAGTCGCCAGAAAATACTGGGGGCTTCGGAGATGTCAGGGAGGACGGGGAGATCCAGGGTCGCTCCGGTTGGTGGGAAGATTCCGCTTGGCGACCAAGTGAGGAGGTCATCGCTGAACTCCAGCTCAAGGTCTTGGTTGTTACCAGTCAGGTGGAGCAGAAGGGTGCCTTGCTCTTGAGCTCCTGTGGCGCTCGGGTCGGCGATGGGGGTAGGAGTAAGAAGAGGAAGAGGGAGGAACTCCACGGGGTAAGTTCCAGTAGAGACGCCATCTTTTACAAAAAAGATCGTCTTCTCGCCCGAAAGCCCCTGAAGGCCTTCTATCGGTGAGATGATCATGCGGAATCGTGGGAGCTGAGATTGTGAGGAGATCTCTTGAAAGAAGGGGAGGTTTGCGTGGGCGGAAAAGACGAAGTCACCACGGTCAAGGAGGCCCTCTTGGCCTGCTGCTTCCGTGGACTGGCCAAAGCTCAGAGAGAGCTCGGTGGCGGTCTCCCCTAGAGTCCGCGCAGTGGTCGATCCTTGCCCTGTGAGCCCATCAGCGATGCCATCGATGACAAGGGTATCGGGCTGGAGGATTTTGAGTCCTGAATTTAAGAAAAATAGCGGCTTTTCTAGCGTGAGGACATATTCGCCCGTGCTCAGCGGCTGAACAAAGATGGTATTTGCAGTTCCCATAAGAGGGGTTAGCAACGGACAAGCTACCGCAAGCTTAGCTAAGCCATGGGTGAGGGGGGTGAAAATACTCTTCTGACGCTTCATCTTATTCTTTTATCAAAGAGCTTCTGAGTGGTCTGTTCAAGTTATTCTCAGTAGAAGCTAGGGGGCGAGAGGCGGGGAGAGATGAAAAAAAACTCTTCCTCTGCACTCGACAAAAGTGCTCCCGTAGGCATAAACCGCCCTCTTTCCAGAGAAACTTATTATGATCGACCTCACCAAATACCGGAATATCGGCATCTTCGCGCACGTGGATGCTGGCAAGACCACCACTACCGAGCGCATCCTGAAGCTCACTGGTAAGATTCACAAAACTGGTGAGGTGCACGATGGTGAGTCCACCACTGACTTCATGGAACAGGAAGCTGAGCGTGGTATTACCATTCAGTCTGCTGCGACTACTTGTTTCTGGAACCGGGAAGAAGGCGTGGGTGGAGAAAATGGTAAGGACTATCGCATGAACATCATCGATACTCCGGGGCACGTTGACTTCACCATCGAAGTTTACCGTTCTCTGAAGGTTCTTGATGGCGGTGTCGGTGTTTTCTGTGGTTCTGGCGGTGTTGAGCCTCAGTCCGAGACGAACTGGCGCTACGCGAACGACTCTGAAGTTGCTCGTATCATCTTCGTCAACAAGCTCGACCGTGTCGGTGCTGATTTCTTCAAGGTGATCCAGCAGACCAAGGACGTTCTTGGTGCTAAGCCTGTCGTGATGACCATTCCTATTGGCTTCGAGGATTCCTTCGTTGGTGTTGTCGATGTTCTCGAAAAGAAGGCTTATGTTTGGGATGACTCCGGTCTTCCTGAGAACTTCGAGGTGAAGGATGTTCCTGAAGATCTCGTGGAGCTTACTGAGAAGTATCACAACGAACTCATCGAGACTGCTGTTGAGCAGGATGATGACGTCATGGAAGCTTACCTTGAAGGTAACGTTCCTGATATTGCGACCATCAAGCGCTGCATCCGTAAGGGCACTATCGCTCTCGATTTCTTCCCTGCCTTCTGTGGTTCCGCTTTCAAGAACAAGGGGGTTCAAAACGTCCTCAATGCTGTTGTAGACTACCTTCCTTCTCCTCTCGAAGTTGATCCTGAGCCTGAGTTTGATGACGAAGGTGAATTGACTGGCGAGGTCGCAACCGTGGATGCCAACGGCCCACTTCGTGCGCTTGCTTTCAAGATCATGGACGACCAGTTCGGCGCCCTGACTTTCACTCGTATTTACTCCGGTAAGCTCAATAAGGGTGACACCATTCTTAATACCTTCACCGGAAAGACTGAGCGTGTCGGTCGTCTCGTAGAGATGCATGCGGACACTCGGACTGAGCTCGATAGCGCGCAAGCGGGTGACATTATCGCACTCGTTGGTCTGAAGAATGTTCAAACTGGACACACTCTTTGCAGCAAGGATAAGCCTGCGACGCTGGAGCCGATGGTCTTCCCAGATCCCGTGATCTCGCTCGCTGTCTCACCAATCGATAAGGCCAATGCTGAGAAGCTTGGTAATGCGCTTGGTAAGATGATCCAGGAGGATCCTTCCTTCCGTGTTGAGACTGATCTTGATTCCGGTGAGACCATTCTTAAGGGAATGGGTGAGCTTCACCTCGATATTAAAGTCGATATTCTCAAGAGAACTCACAAGGTGGAAGTCATCGTAGGAGCACCTCAGGTTGCTTACCGCGAGACCATCACTAAGGAGCTTGAGGACAGCTACACTCACAAGAAGCAGTCTGGTGGTTCCGGTCAGTTCGCTAAGATCGACTATACCCTCACTCCGCTTGAGCCGGGTGAAGGTTTCCAGTTCGAGTCCACTGTTGTCGGTGGTAACGTTCCTAAGGAGTTCTGGTCCGCAGTGGAGAAGGGCTTCAAGACCTCACTCGTGAAGGGTGTGCTTGCTGGCT
>JALZWA010000158.1 GCA_023299815.1 Akkermansiaceae bacterium | reverse complement strand
TGCTCGCTTGGGTCGATGGGGAAAAGATGCCCGCTTAGGGTGTTGGTGTTTGTTAAGGAAAAGAGTTAGCCTTTGAGCGCCGTGTCGCTCGAACAGATTAGTTTTCCTCTTAAGTCTCGTGAAATTCCGAGTGAGGTGGCGGCGGTGCTGGCGGAGGCGGATCGGCGCTGTGATGATTTTTTCGACGAGGGGCTGGGGCGGCGGTATCCGCGCTATCTGCCGAGTGCCCCGGAGGTGGTTTATGGGGCGATGCTTTCTCTGAAGGAAGCTGGGTATCTTTCGGGAGATGTTTTTTGTGAATGGGGCTGTGGCTTTGGGGTGGCGAGTTGCATGGCGTCTCTGATGGGTTTCGAGGCTTACGGGATCGAGATTGAGGATGAGCTGGCGGATCGAGCGACTCAGCTTGCGCAAGATTTTGAGCTCCGGGTGGAGATCCTCTGCACGAGCTACCTGCCGGAGGGATATGAGGAGTGTGATGGGGTGGGAGGAAAAGATCTCCTCGCTCCGGAGGCGACGACTTCTCGGGGAGAGACGATTGATACGACTCCGAGTTACGAGGGGCTGGATCCCTTCGAGGTGGATCTCTTTTTTGTTTATCCTTGGCCGGGTCAGGAGGAGCTGATGATGGATCTCTTTGAAGCGGTTTCTTCAGAAGAGGCAGTGCTTCTCATCTATCACGGCGATGGCGAGATCTCGGCGCATCGCCGTGGGGGTGATGATGACTTTTAATTCTTCCGCTCGGTGCGGTAGATGGGCTTGGGGAAGTCGCGGAGTTTTTCGGCGACTTCTTTTTTGAGGACCTGGATGGCTTTCTTGAGCTGGGGGTCGTTTCCTTTGGGAAGATCGTCAGGGGCGAGGTCTACGATGTGGTGAGGCACGGCACCGTGGAGTTCCATGTCTTCGCCACTGTCACTGAGGAACCAGCCGCGGAAGGGGAGACGCATGCGACCGAGGCCGAGGATGGTGGTGGAGCCAGTAGAAATGACGCCGCCGGCGGTCTGGATGCCGACGACTTTTCCGCGCCCGAGGGTCTTGATGGCGTGGGCGAAGATCTCGGCATTCGAGAAGGAGTTTTCATTACAAAGAACGACGATGGGCTTGGTCCAGCTGGCGTAGACGTGGCGGTCCTGCGGGTAGCCTGACTTGCCATTACGGCCGACGGTGTAGGCGTGCTTGGGCTGGGTGAGGACGGTGAGGAGGTGGTCTGCGGTGAAGCCGCCGCCATTGTCCCGGACGTCGATGATGAGGCCGTCTTTTCCTGCGCCGCGCTCGTAGATGTGTTGCTCGAATTTTTCGAATTCATCCCAAGCCATGCGAGCGATGTGGAGGTAGCCGAACTTGTGTTCGCTGGCTTCCTCGACCTTTTCGAGATTCCCATCAAGGCGGGCGCTTTGGGCGAGAACACGAGCTTGTCCGTAGGAGATAGGACGGATGGTGACCTCCCGCTCTTCGCCTTCTTCCGGAGAAATGGTGAGGATGATGTCGCGATCCATTCGGCCATTGAGGAGGCTGGTGAGGGGGGTGTCGATACGGAGATTTTGGCCATCGATCTTGGTGATCTGCTCGCCGATGAAGAGGCGACTCTGGGGTCGGTCTGCGGGGCCGTTCGGGAGGACGGAGGTGACTTTTCGCGCAGCGTCTAACGTGACTCCGAGGTGGGGGGTTAGATTTTTCCAAGCGCTGGAGAATCTCCACTCGCCGGGCCAGGGGGCGGTGGTGAAGCCGAGGTGGGAGCCATTGAGCTCACCGAGAAGCATGGCCATAATCTGGCCGTAGGCTGTCTTGGTGGGTGCCTGAGCTGCGGCGAGTTCATACTTGAGGCGGACTTTCTTCCAGTCGCGCCCATTGAGGGCGGGGTCGTAGAAGGTGTCGCGCATGGTGCGCCATGCCATGCGGAAGCCGATCCGCTGGTAAGTTTCACGGTTCCGGGCGAAGGGGATGGAGAATCCATAGGTCACGAGACGGCCGCGATTGAGGTAAGCTGGGGCTCCTTTTGAAAGGAGGTAGACTTTGTCATTCTCGACGTAGCGGATGATGGTGCCGCTTCCCTTAAAGAGGACGCTGGGCTTGGCTCCGGCCTTGGCTTGGACGCGGAAGATCTGGCCGTTCGATTGGAAGGTGAGGTATTTCGAGTCGGGCATCCAGTGGAGGGATCCGGGGCTTTCGCCCTTCAGAGGGATGCGCTGGATGCGACGATGGATGTTTTCGAAATCGATGGTGGGTTTCTCGACTTTCTTTTCGCCCTCCTTGGGTTCGTCTTCTTTTTTAGGTTCGTCTTTTTTGGGTTCCTGTTTTTTCTCTTTGGGTTTGTAGAGAGGGTCCTTCTTCATGGCGCTCTTAGCGGATTTGAGACGCTGGTCACGATCACTGGTGAAGTAGGAGTCTTCCTTCAGATGGACGAAGAAGAGGTCGGTGGCAGTGGAGAAACGACGCCCGCTGAAGGCGAGAATTTTACCGTCAGGTGACCACTGGGGCGAGTAGTCGTTATCGGGGTGGCGGGAGACGTTGACGGGCTCACTTTTTCCATCCGTGGCAATGATGAAGATGTCAGAGTTGAAATTTTCGTCTGACTGGGCGTAGGCGATGTGCTTTCCATCGGGCGACCAGACGTAGCTGGGCTCGCTCCAGTGTTCTAACAGGCGGCGGGCTTCGGAGCCATCTGGCTTGGCGATCCAGAGGTTGCCGGGGTATTCGACATAGGAGATGTGCTCGCCATCGGGACTGAGGCGGAAGCGAGATTTGGTAGCTTTTCCCTTAGTGACTTGCTCGTGAGTGAAGTCTTGAGCGGTCCACCAAAACTCCTTGGGCTGCTGCTTGCTCATGCGCCAGTAGTTCGCGGTGATGCCGTTATCCTTGAGGTAGTATAAATGGTCACCCTTTTCGCTGAAGTAGATGTCTGACTCGTGCGCTTCGGATTCGGTGAGGCGATTGGGCTCCTTGAGGAGAGTGTCCATGGCCCAGATCTCGCCATCAGCGACGAAGGCCCACTCCAAGCCGGAGGGGGTGACGGTGGCGTCCCGGGTGCCTTTGATCTGTAGGGCTTCGAACTCAGGATGCGGAAGAGTGGCGCGGTGGAAGAGATCGATCTTCTCGGGCTTCGAGCCTGCCTTGGTGGAGATCTGGTAGAGGTCCATCAGGTGGCGGAAGACGATGGTCGAGCCATCTTGCGAGATGGCGGGATCAAAGACGCTATCATTTGAAAATTGCGTCAGTTGGCGATCATGCATCTCGCCGAAACGATGCTGCCAGAGATTAAATCCGCCCTCTCGGGAGGTGACGTAGTAGAAGGATAATCCATCGGGAGCCCAGACCGGGTAGCGGCACCCACTGGGGTCCATCACGCGCTCTTCGTAGGTGTCATTTTTTAAATCATGCAGCCAGATGCGGGCACGCTGTGGGCCGATATATTCCTTGCGATAGGTGGGGGCTCCTCCACGGACGAAGAGGACGTGGCGTCCGTCGGACGAGTAGCTTCCGTCCTTTGCGAGTGCGTCAATGAGGACCTTCTCGTCACGGGTGGCATCGATGGGCTTCTCGATGAGCCGAGTGGGCCTCCGGCCTGCCTGATCACGTGCGCCGGTCACAAGCAGGGCTGCCTTTTGAGGATGAAGGTCATCGAGCGTGCTTCCCTCAGTATGAAAGGTGAGTTGCTCTGGAGTTCCGCCCGTCATCGGGATGCGGAAGACCTGGGTCGAGCCTGTGCGGGAGGAGTTAAAGAAGATCGACTTGCCGTCGCGCGCGATGATCGGCTTCGAGTCGGGAGCGGGGTGAATCGTGAGACGCTTCGCCTCACCGCCCTCGACGGATGAGATCCAGATGTCATCAGCCCATGCGAAAACGAGCGTCTTGCCATCTCCGGAGATCGATGGAGAAGTGGCCAGCTTGATCGAGTCAGCGGCCTCCGCAGAGGTGAGGAGTCCGGAAAAAAGCGCTGCAAGTCCAAGGGCACACTTCTTGAGTGAGCCGAGCCTAGATTTCTGCAGCGCTGAAGGGTGAAAACAGCGCATGTGAATAAGTCTCATAATTCCCACCCACTGCCAAGGGAGGAAATAGGGGAGTTCTCATCTTATTTTATGACTTCTCCGAAGCGATATTCTTTCTCGACCACTGTGACATTCGGGACGGTCTTCTTTTCCTCGAACCAGTGGTAACCTTCCTGAAGGTTCTTCCAGAAGGGGAGCCACTTGTTTCCCTCCGCTGCCGTCATTCTCTCCTCCGTCATGCGGAAGGGGAAAATGTGGACGCGGAAGAACTTCTGACCTCCCTGATGAGCGGCGTCACAGAGGGTGTAAATTTCCTCGATCTTCTCATCCGTCATCGCGAGACAGCCGATCGAGACATTCGAGCCATGCACCATGATGAAGCTGCCTGTCCGGCCGTGCGAAAGATCGAATTCATTCGGGTAGCCGATGTTGAAAGCGAGATGAAAGCGGCTGTTCGGATTCATCATCTTAGGAGGGACGAAGTAGAAACCCTCGGGAACCTGACGATCACCTTCGGCTTGCTTGGGGCCTAGATTTCCTGAGGCAGCGGCGATGGGGTAGGTCCGGAGGTGGACGAATTTTTCAGAATCCTTTTCCTGCATCCAGAGCTCTAACTCGCGCTCTTCCTTGAAGGCTCGAATGAAGACGGGAGAGCCCATTTTGACATTCTTAGAGTCGAGCTCCGGCTTTAGGAGGGGTGTCACCTTTTTGGCTGCGCCTGTCACTCGTTCTGCGCCACTAGTCATGCCAAAAAGAAAAAACCATCCCGCACCGATTGCGAGCACGAAGGCGAGACTGGGGAGAGCGAATCGTTTCATGGGTTTGTGTAAAAAAAACGAAATCTCCTTAGCGCCTCCGCTTCATGAGTATGACCGAGAGCGCGAGAAAGCCGAGCGCACTGGGCTCTGGCACCGCGCCTGGGACTAGGGCAATAGTGGCAGCGAGTTCACTTTCATAAGAGCCGACGTAGGAAAAAAGAGAAGCCGCGCGCGACTCATCTGGATCCGGATCGTCGGTTTGGATAAAGTTTCCATCTAACTCGGGGATCACCGCGTAGCCGATTCCCACGAGCTGAAGATCTCCTCCGACAATCGCAAAAAGCGGCCCGCCGGAATCGCCTCCTTGGACTTGTGACTCGTGAGTGGTGAAGGTGTTCGTCGTGTCGTTCTCCTCATTTTCAAAGGTAATCAGCACGTCAAAGTTTATCGCAGACTGCAGTTGGACCGTTGCCCCTGGAACAGTGAAGTTATTCGTGCCCGACTCCAGCCACGACTCGGCCTGGTTTGTTCCTACCACATGATCCGCATTCGTTCCGGCCCCTCCGGCGACATTGTCACCACTGACAAGTAGGTTGCTACCGACTAGACCTGTTCCGGATAAACTGTTCGCGGCAGTGGTGCTATAGGAGTAGCGCTTCAGAGAAGGTTCGATCGCGCCCGCCGTGTAGCCAATCCACAGATCGGTCCCTGGAACTGCGAAGCCGCCCGCCACGGTGTAGTTAAAGACCGGACTGGAAGGGGAGTTGCCTCCCGCGAAGCTGATCGTTTCCCCTGTTGTCGGATGATAGTGGACCGCGCTGATGAAGTAATTTTCTCCCAAGAGCGTCGCCCATTCCCGGTTAAACGTTCCACTGGTGCTTCGTCCCACGCCGCTCCAGTCGTAAGGATTGCCAATGAATGCCGGGTCATCCTCGAAGCGCAGGTTCTCGGCGGCGGTGAAATTTGCCGTCACCACTGCACTTGCCATCATGGGCGCGCACAATCCGAAGAGGATGATTTTCATAGAGTTAAGCATACTGTCGAAAGGAGTGGGGTCAAAGGGACAAGTCTCTTTTTGCAGTCAATGATACCCTTAAGACGATCTCCGTCTCCGATAAGTGAAGAGCGCCGCCAGTGAGAGAAGTCCGGCACTGCCCGGCTCCGGAATTGCCGCAGGAACATTTGCCAGCGTCGCATTGATCTCAGATTCGTAGGAGCCCACGTAGCTAAAGAATGATGCATCTCGTGATTCCAGAGGGTCGTTGACGGAATTCGGCTGGCCGCCGGTATTCACGAAGTTTCCATTCAGATTCGTGGCGGCAGCCCAGCCCAGCCCTACGATTTCAAGACTCCCAGAGGACACGCTGAACAGTGGCGCGCCTGAGTCACCTCCTTGAACTTGGCCTTCGTAAGTGGTGAAATTGTTTGCGTTGTCTCCTGAGTCATTTGCAAAAGTGATAAGTCGGTCAAAGGTCGCCGCACTTGAGAAGAGCACGCCCCACTCTGGGGTATTGACTAAAGAACTCCCATCCTCCCACCAAGACTCCGCCTGATTTGTCGCCAGCACCTGATTTGAGAGAAGACCACCACCACCTGCCGCGTTGTCTCCACTCAGGAGCAGCGTCTCACCTGCAAGGCCGGTATCAGCTAAGCTATTTGCGGGAGTGGCATCGAGAGAATATCGCTGCAAGGAACTACTAATTGCCTCCTCCGTGTAGCCGATCCAGATATCTGTGCCGGGAACTGCAAAGCCTCCTTTCACAATATAATCGTAAGTCGGGCTCGAGCTTGAATTCCCATCCGCAAAGCGGATCGTCTCGCCCGTATTTGGATGGAAGTGCACCGCACTTACAAAGGTGTTTTCCCCGATCAAGGTCGCCCATGTCCGATTGACACTTCCCGTAATCGAGTTCGTCGTCCGTCCCACTCCACTCAAGTCGTAGGGGTCTCCAATAAATCCTGACTGCTCTGAAAAGCGCAAATTGGTCGCATCGGAATAGTTTTCCACTTGGATGCCATTCGCCAACATCGGTGCAGAAAATAACACCAGAAGGCCGTGATTTACTGAAATCATGATGATTAATTAATCTTAAATACCTAAAAGCACAAGCTCTAGAATTTCCCTCACAAGACAATGATCTCCTCAATCCCTGCATCGTGATTTGACGAAGCCGCCCACTCCCGCTTCACTCTGCCCGTGCCCGATGAAGAAAAAAAATCACGCCGCATTGATTGGAAGAAGACCTTCGGGCTCTACCACTACCTTGCGCCTTATAAGAAAATCTTCATCCCCTCACTTGTCTGCCTGTTTCTCACTGCGGCTCTCTCTCTCGCCTTTCCCTACCTCCTCGGCACGCTCATTGGCTCTCCTCAAGAGGCGTTAAAAAGTGGCGTCGATCCCGCCCAGATCAGCGCTAATATTGATCGCGTCATCCTCACCCTCCTCGGCGTCCTCGCCATCCAAGCCTTCGTCGCCTACTGGCGTGTCCGCGGCTTTATCAAGGCTGGCGAGCATGCCCTCAATGACCTCCGCAAGGATGTCTTCGCTCGCCTCGTCCGTCTTCCGATGCCTTGGTTCATGGAGCGTCGTCCCGGTGAGATCGGTGCCCGCTTTGGTGCAGACCTCGGCATCCTCCAAGACACCCTCCTCAACACCATCCCGCAAATGGCGCGACAGCTCGTCATCTTCTTCGGCGGTCTCATTGTCATCTTCATCGTCTCGGCCAAGCTCTCCTTCTTCATGCTCGCCATGATCCCGCTCGTCGTCCTCGTCGTCGCCATCGTCGGGCGCAAGATTCGCAAATGGTCGAAGGATGCTCAGGACCAACTCGCGCAGAGTAATATCGTCGTTGAGGAAGCCGTCCAAGGCATCGCCGATGTCAAAGCCTACTCGAATGAAACCTTCGAGGAAGACCGCTACGCCAGCGCGCTCGATGACTTTTTAAACACCACCCTCAAGGGCTCCCGCGCCCGCGCCTTCTTCGTCAGCTTCATCATCCTCATCCTCTTCGGCACCATCTCTGTCGTCGTCTGGTTTGGAGCAGGCATGATGGCTGAGGGCTCCCTCACCAGCGTGGAACTCACTCACTTCATTCTCTTCAGTATCTTCGTAGGAGCCTCCCTCGGTTCCTTCCCCGATATCATGAGCCAGCTCCAGAAGACTCAGGGTGCCACTGAGCGCATCCGCGAAATCCTCGCCCATGAAGTCGAGGACGCCCGCCCCGGCACCGACTCGCCTCTCACTGGGGCGATGGCCGCCCGCGACCTCGTCTTCGCCTACCCCTCACGACCTGAGACCAATGTCCTCTCCGGAGTTAATTTCGAGGTCGCCTCTGGCGAGCGCGTCGCCGTCGTGGGACCCAGCGGTGCTGGAAAATCCACCCTCTTCTCACTCCTCCTTGGCTTCTACGAGGGCCAGCAGGGGAGCCTCGCCTTTGATGGCAAAGTAGCCTCTGAGATTCCCGTCGCAGATCGCCGCTCCGCCATCGCTGTTGTCCCTCAGGAAGTCCTCCTCTTCGGCGGCAGCATCCGCGAGAATATCGCATACGGCAAACCCGGAGCAAGTGAAGAAGACATCATCGCGGCCGCGAAAAAGGCGAATGCCCACGACTTCATCAGCAAATTCCCCGAGGGCTACGAAGCCCTCGTCGGCCCCCGTGGCGTCAAGCTCAGTGGTGGCCAGCGCCAGCGCATTGCCATCGCCCGGGCCGTCCTCGCTGATCCTAAAATCCTCCTCCTTGATGAAGCCACCAGCGCCCTCGATTCCGAGAGCGAGCGCCTCGTCCAAGAAGCGCTCGACGAACTCATGAAGGGCCGCACCAGCATCATCATCGCCCACCGCCTCGCCACCGTGAAGAGCGCCGACCGCATCATGGTCCTCAGCGATGGAAAAATCTCAGAAAGCGGAACCCACCAGGAACTCATCGAGAAACAAGGCACCTACCGCCTTTTGGCCGAGACTCAGCTCTTATAATTTGGCAAAGCAATCACCGGGAATATGAGGCCCGTGTTCTTTTCCCTTTTTCTTTTCATGTAGCTCCAGATCCTACTCCTGAAGCGGAAAAGAACACTGATCGAGTGGGCTCGCCCTGTCTTACGTGTCTCCAGAACTCAGAGTCCCACATCCAGCCGATTCGCGCCAGCCCTCTCGACCTCTGACCCACAAAGCGTAGGATAAGCATCCTGCTTGTCCTCCCCGCCCATAACCAAGCTCCCCCTCGGCAAGCCCTCCACCAGCGCCTCATCACAAATGAAATAAGACCTCTCCCACAAACATCTTTCAGGCTGACCAAACGAATCTCTCTTCAGCTCATATGCCCATCGTAAGAAACTCCGATCATC
>JALZWA010000157.1 GCA_023299815.1 Akkermansiaceae bacterium | reverse complement strand
CTCACCAGCGAGCAAAAGAGCCGGGTTGAGGCCCTCGGAATTAACCGATCTGGAACTTTTCAAAGCTCGATTCAAGCGCATCTGCCGGAAGCCGCGATCGTCTATGATCGCGTCCACCTGATGATGAATCTTAATCAGGCCGTGGATCAGGTGCGACGCGAGTAGTGGCGTGAAGTGAGTGAATAAGACCAGAGCGTGATTAAAGGAAGTCGCCTCCTGCTACTGGCCCATGCCGAGAACCTGAGTGTCACTGGAGAGGAGAAATTTCAAAAACTGCTGCATGCCAACGAGGGGCTCAGCATGGCCTATCAACTCAAAGAGCAGCTCAAAGGGATCTTCCAATATCAGAAGCAAGGCTGGGCGCTGCTAGCCTTGGATCACTGGTGTGCGCTGGCGCAGGCGAGCAATCTATCACCATTCCGACGTCTGGCTAAGGGATTGATGAAACAAAGAGAGCGGGTCTGCGGCTTCGTAAAACACCGCCTGACATCAGGTAAGATTGAAGGGTTCAACAACCTCTTGCCTCGAATCATCCACAGAGCTTGCGACATCAGGCATCTGGACTACCTCGAACTCAAATTACGCCACGGATCTGTCATGCGCAGCTAACGGAGAGCCAAAAAACTGGCAAAAATCTGAAAAATCGCAGCCCAACGGAACGTATTGGTAAAGTGATTTTCCGACACTCCGATTTTAGCTCGCTAGAATCGACCGAGCCAAACCCCATAAAATCGATGCAAAACGCATTGATACTATCGGTCCTTGTTCTGACGACTGCCCCAAGCCTTGCTGACAAAAAAATGTGGACGGTTGATGCGCAGGAAGAGTGGGAAAAAGCCTACATCTACTATGACTTCCCAAATGGTCAGGATCCACACTTCGTGATTGATAGCGACCTCACCGATGGCCTAGCGGGCCAAGAAATGGGGATGGCCTTTACCTTTAAAGACCTCTCAAATGGATCGGACTGCGCCATCATGCGCGATTTGGATGAGAAATTCCACCTCATCCTCGAGGACTGGAGCCCCATCGATGCCCCGAAACACGGCTGGGATTCTCCGCTAGCCATGCATGCGGTCAGTGACGATGGTATAGAGGATTTGAAAATCCTCGCACCACCGGTCGACGAACGGACACAGCCCACGGGGAAATTTGGCGAGTATTCTCACCGTAATTGGCACGCTGACGACCCCGAAAACTATGATGGGAAGCCGGCCCCCGTGAATGTCCCTCAGCACAAGATCAAACAGGGAGATATCACCGCGTTTGGTCGACATGAAATCCATGAGCGTCGGTTGGTTCACCGTCTCCAGCATCACTGGCCCATTCGAATGGTGCGACAATATTGGCCAGGGAACATCATCTTTGCCGAGGGCCACTTCTACATCGCGACGCAAACCCCAAAAGGCTCCGGTTTCCAGTTTGAAGTCAGAATGACCGATACTACCGCCAATTCACCTAAGCAGATTTTAGATCGCATCGCACTGTCGTTTACCAATTAAAAAAAGCATCATGCCCCATTTCTATAAAACCTTACTAGCACCGATCGCTTCGGTTGCGGCTCTCTTTGCCGAATCAAGGCCGAACATCGTCTTCATCATGGCAGATGACCTCGGCTACGGAGACATCCAGATCCTAAATCCCGAGAATGGAAAAATCAAAACCCCATCAGTCGATCAACTCGCACGTGAGGGCATGATCTTTACCGATGCGCATTCGGGCTCCTCCGTCTGCACCCCCACCCGCTACGGCCTCATGACCGGCCGCTACAGCTGGCGCACCACTTTACAAAAAGGAGTGGTGCAAGGCTTCGATCCAAACCTCATTGCGAAAGATCGCCCAACCGTCGCGAGCTTCCTACAAGCACAGGGCTACCACACCGGAATCGTCGGCAAGTGGCATCTCGACTTCCAATATGCTGATCCCGATTCTGGAGAAATTTTGAAGCGACGCGGAGGAGCCAAAAGAGGAACCCTCGCTCCCATCGGCAGCAAAATCCCCGATGGCCCGCTCACTCGTGGCTTCAGCTACTATCACGGCTTTCACCATGCCGGTGACATGAAGGGCGTGATCGAGAACGACACCGTGATCGCTCACGAAGAGGAGATCCACATGCTCCCTCGGCTAACGCAGAAAGCCATCGAATACATCGACCGTCGCGCCACCGATAAGGACACCCCATTCTTCCTCTATGTCCCCTATGGCTCCCCTCACTCTCCGGTTCTTCCGACCAAAGAATGGCAGGGAAAAAGCGGCCTCAATAAGCACGCGGACTTCGTGATGCAGACCGACGATGGTGTTGGAAAAATCATGACCGCTTTGGAGAAACATGGGTTTGCAGAAAACACCCTCATCATCTTCACCGCTGATAATGGAACTTCTAAAGGAGCGAACATTCCTCAGCTGAAGAACATGGGTCACCTCGTGAGCGCAGGCTTCCGCGGCTCAAAGGCGGACCTCTGGGATGGCGGACACCGCGTTCCCTTCGTAGTGCGCTGGCCCGGACAGATCGCAGCAGGCTCCACGAGTGATCAGCTGATGGGCCTGCAAGATCTCTTTGCCACCACTTCAGAGATCACTGGTAAGGAATTACCTGCGAGCAGCGCCGAAGACAGCGTGAGTTTTCTCCCCGCCTTCTCTGGCAAGCCCATCGTTTCGACGCGTGCTGGCCTGATCCATCATTCCTTCAGCGGCCACTTCGCCTATCGCATGGGTAAGTGGAAGTTACTCTTGGCAAAAGGTTCTGGTGGTTGGTCCTCGCCCAAAGAAAATCAAACGCCAAAGGGCAGCCCGAAGGCACAGCTTTATGATATGGAGGCCGACCCTGGCGAGACGACTAACCTCTACCTTTCACATCCTGAAATCGCGGCAAAGCTCGTCGCCCAGTTAGAGGCCGACGTCGCACGTGGCCGTAGCACCGATGGTGCTGCCGCTCAGAACGACACCAACAAAATAGTCCTTTGGAAAACCCAATAAAAAAGCATGATTAAATAACTTACGATGGCGCTCTGCTCGCTGTCGTTGGCACTGCTGTCTCAAGCAGCTGAGAAACCAAACATCATCTTTATCATGGCCGATGATCCCGGGCCAGGATGAGTCGACTTTGATGGGACTCATCCAGATATCGACATTTATGGGGCCATACGATTTGAAAAGATACTGGCTTCCAGACCTCCATCAACTTTGCCCCTTTGAGTCGGGGGAATTTCCAGCAGCAGAGCAAAGTGCAGGTCGTGCAGCGATAACGGATACAGGCAGAAAAGTCACGATTCACTCCAACAAAAAAGCCCCCCGTTTCCGGAGAGCTTTTTGAAATTAAGCTTAAACTCGGCTCTAGCGTCTCCGACGGAGCAAGCCCAAGGAAGACAGCGCTACAAGCATCGCGGAAGAAGGTTCAGGAACACTCACGAAATTAATACTGCCGAGACCAGTAAAGAAGTTGTTCGTATTAGCAGGTGCCGTCGAAAAGCCACGCACACTTGTTGAGGTCACATCATTTGAGAACCATGTAATTCTACCCTCATCACCAGTTCCGTTATTCGTAATCTGGTAAATATCGGTAGAAGGATTTGTCACATCATAAGTCGAATTACCAGCGTAGTTATATCCGATCCCTGCCAGATCCTGAAAACCATCGGTGGATCCAGTTGTCAAAATGGCTCCATGACCTACGAATGAATCAGCAGAGGTAATTTTCGTGCTATCGGCCTGAAGAATATTTGTATTGATCGAGAATGATAATATGGAGGAATTAGACGCCAAACTATCCCCGACGTTCCAGGCTGTAGTGACGGAATTCGAATACGCATCTTGCCAGGCGAAAGTAATCGACCCTGCCGCGAGAGGTGTCACTCCATCAACGAGGGTGAATAATGAGCTGACATCGGCCGAACCAGAAACAGGGCCAGCTGATCCGGCAATCCCGAGATCTGCAGGAGTCACAAATATGATTTGAGCTTCAGCTAACATCGCCAAAGATGAGGTGGCCAGAAGTGTGGATATAGTTTTTTTCATGTTTTACGTTTTTTAGGGCTTTAAAAGAAGGTGCAAACTCCTGTCTGTAGAGACTGGCATTAAATCCATCCTTACTAAGAAAAATTGCATCTTCCGAATGTCATCTGACTAGATCTGGAGCATCTTATTCATTAAGAGCTGGTTAAAGAGGACTTAACTAACTCCAGATTTCTTAATCATCTGACACTTTTACATATATATCCAAGGAAACAAGTTGTCAAGAGAAATAGCGATACATCTGAGACCAGAGCGATCAAGCTAGCCCGAGCAGGTAAATTAAAATCACTTTAGTAAAAGGTAGCTGAGATCCACAACGTCGAACACGGAGTCATTCTTCGCAAGTGGTGTCCCGGACTCGGGAATGAAAGGCTCAATTTGACCGCTACGAGATTTGCAGGTCGAATAGCGGAACCTTGGGTATGACTCCTTCAACACCTCAGCATTGACGTATTGCTCGGAGCCAGACTCCCCTATCCGCTCACGGATCGCTTTCCAATAATCAGGGTAGTTTCCGAGTTCCAATTTCGTCAAGTTCGTGGAGAGTTCGTGGCGCTGAGCTTGTAACAGTCCATCGACCTTGCTCTTTAAATCCTCTGCAATCATTTAGGGCTGATTAACGGATCTCTTCGGTATTTCAAGCTCCCTTCACGGCCCAATTTCCGCCGTCTTGGGAAACAAAGGCTGCCCACTCTGAGAAAAGTGGCAATTACATCTTAACCGAACTCTCTTCCCAATTGATTTCCAGTCAGCCAAAATGGGGCTGTTCGCTCATTTGCTGCGCCGCCTGCTCTCTTAGCTGCTCCCGCTGGAAGTCGTTCTTTATCTGATCGTTGTTCTTTGCTGCCAAGTCGTTAAGATTCTCTTAAATTAGCTCTCGAAACTCCTGACCCCCCGAAACTCCAGGCTCTTTCCTTTAGCTCCTCATCTCACGATGCCCGAATTCTCCATCCTCACCGCTATCACCTTCGGAGTCGTCGGGATCCTCATCAGCATGGCGATCTTTGCCCTGCCGCTTTACTTTTTCTTTTCTTTCAGCCTCCTCCAGGCCCTCTTTCTCGGCGTCATCCTCTCCGCCACAGATCCCCTCGCGGTCGGTGCGCTCCTCTCTGGAAACGACGACATCCCCGATGTCTCAAAAACTCCTCATCGAAGGCGAGTCCATTCTTAACGATGGTTTTGTCGTCACCGTCTCTGGAATCCTCACCCTCCTCCTTTTTGAGGCCGATTAATTCAACCTCGTCCGCAGCGGGCTAGACTTTATCAAGCATATCTTTGGCGCTCTCGCCCTCGGTATCGCCCTCGGTCGTGGTGGTCGCTGCCTCCTCGATCGCTGGCATGAAGAGCACTTCACTTTCACCGTCAACATGAGGCTCAGCATCGTCTACGGAGCTTTTGCCCTTGGGGGAAATTCTACACCTCTCCGGGATCCTCGTGGTCTTTGGCGCAGCCCTCGCCTGCGGATACAGGCCCAAACCGGATGACCATAACTGCCATGTCCACCGTCACGTTTGGGAATACCTCGAATACATTTCTAATGCCGCCCTCTTCTTCCTTCTGATCCCACGCCTTCTCTCGCTTATCATCTACCCACTCCTCCTCGGCTGGGTCCTCAAAACTCCCGCTTAGAGCGATCACGTTACAAAAAACACGTCAGAAAAATTTTAGTGTAATTCATGGAGCCAGACGATTTAAAATACTAGACC
>JALZWA010000156.1 GCA_023299815.1 Akkermansiaceae bacterium | reverse complement strand
GAGAACCACTGGAGGACTTTAGGGAGTTTGTAAAATGAGCTGCCTTCAAGTGCGGCGGCGGTGAAATCCCAGTCGTCTTCTCGCTCCCAGTAGACGCCCTCGAACTGGTGCTGGACGTAGAAGAGCCAGACGCCGGAAACTGCGGCGACTGAGATGGTGGTGAGCTGGATGAGGAGGAAGGCCTTCCAGCCGAAGATGGGAATGAGGGCTAAGGCAAGGAGGACGATGGCGAGATTCGTGGCCCAGACTGAATTGCGATCGCGCTTCTTTGCTGAGGAGTTTGAGAAACGTTCCTGAATGAGGAAGAGAAAGAGGGGGGCGAAGATGAAGAGGATGAAGGGGTTTCTCACCGTGCGGTAGACGGTGCGCTTCCAAAGCGGAGCGGAGAGGTATTCGTCTACGGTCATTGTCCAGACATCACCGGTGCCGCGGCGGTCAAGGTCTCCAGAGGCGCTGTGGTGGATGGAGTGCTCCCATTTCCAGTGGGAATAGGGAGTGAAGGTGAAGACACCGGAGATGAAGCCGATGATGTTATTGGCTCGTTGAGATTTGTAGAACGAGCCGTGGCCGCAGTCGTGGAAGATGATGAAGATGCGAACTAAGATGGCACCTGCGAGAAGGGCGAGGCTAAAGGTGAGCCAGAAGGAAATCGCGACCGTGAAATACATCGCAACCCAGAGGGCGATGTAGGAGCCGATCGAGTTGATGACTTGCCAGTTCGCCCTTGCCGCGGAAGGCTTTGTGTGTGGCTTGACGATTTTTCTCCACTCTTGAACAGAGGGAAGAGGTTTGGCGGTAGAGACGAGAGAGTTGGACATGAGGGAGGGAGCTCAGCGAGAGGTCACCATGTGACCTAAATATCTTTGGTCAAGGCGGGGGAATTAAAAAAATCATTTTAATTTCACTTCGCTGAGCCGCAGCCCGACTTGCAGTCGCATTTCCGCTCTGCGAGGTCTTGGGCGATTTTCCCTGCAGTGGGAGTGATGGAAAGTCCGCCGAGGTTGGTGCAGCGGAGCTCGCGGGGAATTTGGTGGGCTACTTTATTCATCGAGACCACGACTTCATCGAAAGGAATGAGGTGATCGTAGCCGCCGAGCGCCATATTCGCGCAGGAGAGGGCATTGGTGGCAGCCATGATGTTTTTCCCGAGGCAGGGAGCTTCCACGCGGTTGGCGATGGGATCGCAGACCATGCCGAAGCAGTTCTGCAGGGCGATCGAGGCGGCGGTCAGCTGCTGGACGGTGGTTCCGCCTGCGAGGTGGACGATGGCGGCGGCGGCCATTGCCGAGCCAGATCCGCACTCGGCCATGCAGCCGCCTTCCTCAGCGGCAAAGGTGGCGTCACGGGCGATGAAGACGCCGATGAGTCCGGCGACAAGGAGGGCGCGTGATCGTTCCGTTTCATCGGCAGCCATCGCATCGACGATCGCGAGGACGGTGCCGGGCATCGCGCCGCAGGATCCCGCAGTGGGCGCGGCTACGATGACGCCCATGGAGGACTTCACCTCCATGATCGCGGAGACGTAGCGGATGATGCGGTTATTGATATCGGCAGGGATGAGCTTGCCCTCTTCTTCTGCTTTGGAAAATCCGGGAGACTGGGCAGGGAGGATGCGGTCATCGTAGGTCGTTCCTTTGAGACCTGAAGTCACGGCGGCGGCCATGATCTTGGCGAGCGCGGCCATTTTTTCTAGGACTTCATCCTGTGAGATCCCTCCGCGAGCGGCTTCATAGCCAGCGGCGGATTCCCAGAGCGGGCGGTCGCCGAAGTCTGGGTGGGCGAGCATTTCGCCGCAGCGGGTGAAGGGGACACTGAGGTCCTTGCGCGAGAGGACGGGGAGGACGGCGGGGAGAATGCGGAAGTTGTCCGAGCCGAGCTCTTGCTTTGCCTGAGCGATCTCGGACTCGGCGGGAGTGGATCTGGAATCAAATCTGAGAATACCACCGCCGCTAGGAGAGGGGAGCCACTGTGAGGACTCGGCATTCTTGGTGAGTTCGAGTTCTGAGACATCTGGAGCGGAGTCGAGCCAGAAGACGGTGGTGAAAAGGTCACCTGCGCCCTCGAAGGCGATGCTATCGATCGCGTGGAGTGAGATCATCCCGCCACCCGTGGAGGTGGCATCGAGATGGTAGACGCGGCCGCTTTTTCCGGTGATTTGAAGGCGGTAGAAGTTCGGGTGCGGGGCGTCGTAAGATTCGTAGCGGACCTCGACCTCGATTCCCTCTTGCGCGAGTGCTTCGGGGTAGGTCGGGAGGCGCTCGTCATCTGGCTCCCAGCCTAGGATTCCGCTGTAGAGTCCGAGATCGGTCCCTTGGTCGATGTGGGTCGTCACCAGCGAGCCATTCGGATCGTAAATGGCGACAAGTCTCGTGATCGGCTCGCCAGCAAGGCTGCGCGAGATCCGGCCGAGGCGGTTTGCCGCGGCACTGTGCGAGCTGCTGGGTCCCCGCATTACGGGGCCGAGGACGTCGTTGAAAATGCTCGGAGGGTTCCTCATCGTTAAAAAGCTGTGTTGACGTTTTGCTCTACTTCTAAGCTTCTGCCCATCAAAAAGGCCATTGGAGAGAGATTCCAGGGGATCATTTGAAATGAAGGAACACTAGAATTCTGGAACTTAGACTGATTGAGCGTGGTTTTGTTACCCGTCTTTCAGAACTCGGAGGCTCCAGGTCTCACCTGCTAGGCCGCAGGTAGGTCTTGATATAGTCACTAGCGGTCGGGTTTGTGATGTGTGGAGCGCCAGGATAGACAAGTTCACATTTCACTTGATTGGCATCGCAATGCTCTTTGAGCTTCACACCGAAGTTTGCCGAGTGCGTCGGGTCCTTTTCTTTGCGCCCGAAATTTGGCGGGGTGCTATAGAAGAGGCCCACCGGCGGATCGTCCTGGGTGACAAGTTCGTAAGGCGAGTATTCTTTGATCCAAGGCAGGATACGCTCCCGAGCGTCGTAGAACATCTGAAAGGAGGAGATTTTCTTTTTTGCGTCCCCGGCGATGCCGAAGGCGTGCGCGCCGTATTTGATTTTAGGAACCCATTTGCGCATTTGATGGGGATCCAGCGAGGTCTGGGCACCAACGACGGCCGCGCAGAGCACTCGGGTAGACTCGCGCGCGACGGGATCAAGGCTGTTCGGGTCGCCCATCTCGTCGTGAAAGGCCAGCCAGAGACTCGTGCAGGCACCAGCAGACCCTCCGGACAGTCCGACCTTAGCTTTGTCGAGGTTCCATTCCTTGGACTTGCTGCGACAAAACTGGATAGCACGCGCGCAGTCAACCATGGGACCTTTCACCGGCGGCCGTAACCCATCAACGGTAGATTCTCTGACGTTCCGGTATTCTACGGATGCCACCGAAATGCCAGCGTCCAAGATTGGCATCAGCATATTCCTAACAACCGAGCGATCTCCACTGTTCCAGCCGCCACCGTGGATGTAAACGAGCAGAGGAGTGGGGCGGTCAGACTTCGCTCGCCAGAAGTAGATCATCTGCTTTCGGTGACTGCCGTAGGCGACGTTCTCGTCTGG
>JALZWA010000155.1 GCA_023299815.1 Akkermansiaceae bacterium | reverse complement strand
GAGATGCTGAGATTTTTCACATCCTCAGTAGAAACTCCGAATTCATCGATCCAGGTTGAGAGCTGGGATTTGAAGTAATCAGGGTCTCCATTGAAGAAGGTCTCTTTTACGTCATCAAGCACCTGGCTATTCCCCACCGTGCGGTCGACAACCTTTCCGGTGGTGATGGCATTCGTGATGCGGTCGAAGAACTGAGTCTCACCACCGACGATGTCGATATTGGCAGACTTAAGTGCTTCTCCCACCACCACAGCTTGCTGCTCGGCGATCTGGCGCTGGACATCGATCTCGGCAAGCTCGACAGCCTTTTCCTTATCAAGCTCGAGCTTGAATTCTTCGTGCTCCTGACCGGCTTCTTCGAAGAGCTTCATCGCTGCAGCTTTCTGCTCGATCGCCTTCGCGTCTGCTTCGCCCTTCGCTCGGAGAACTTCAGCCTCACCCATTCCGGTGGCGGCAGATTCCTTAATAACAGCCTCGGCAATCATCTTCTTAGCCGCGGCTTCCTTCTCAGAGGCGGCCTGCTCAGCTTCGGCCCCGATGACACGCTCTTCAGCACGCATCTCAGCCGAGGCCTTGCCTGCTTCAGCTGCTTTGATGACGGTGTAAGCATCCTCATCTGCTTTCAGCTCAGCCGCTTCCTTACGTGCTTCGGCTTCCTTGATCTGCGTGATGAGCGACTCCTGGGCATTGGCCTCAGCCGTTGTAATCGTGACCTGCTTAAATCGATCTGCGGTGGCAAATTCTTCGGTATCCTTAATGCGCTGTTCTTCTTCGACGACGCCTTTTTCGACAGCGACTCGCTCACGAATCACCTCTTGGATTTCCTTCTTCTGAATCTCGACCGCCTTCTCGGCTTCGATGCTCTTCAGCTCGGTGACACGCTTGCGCTCGATCTCCTCAAGCATGCGCTCACGCTCCACGCGCTCCAGCTCGACACCATCGGTGCGTTCCTTGTTTCGCAAGGCGACGATCACTTGCCGCTGCTTATTTTCTTCAGCGATGAGAATTTCTTCCTCAGCTCCAATACGAGCCTGCTCAGATTTCTGACGCTGCTCTTCTTGGATCTTAGCGGCCTCGGCTTCCTCACGATACTGGACTGTTTCGACTTCCCGTTGCTGTTTGGCCTCGGTCTCGGCAAGCTGACGCTCAAGTTCAAGAATCGCCTCACGGGCTTCGACGTCCTGCTGCTTAATGACCTTTTCCTTATCTCGCTGAATGTTATTAGAAAGCTTGGCCTGAGCTGCTGTGAGCTCAGTGATCTTTTTAATACCCTCGGCATCGAGAATATTATCGGGGTCGAGCATGCTCAATGGAGTCTGCTCAAGATAATCAATCGCTGCGTCATCAAGAACGAATCCATTCAGATCGGTTCCAATGACTTTCAAGATCTCGTCACGAAAGGTGTCGCGATCTTCGTAGAGGGAGATGAAGTCGAAGCGCTTACCAACGGTCTTGAGAGCTTCGGAGAACTTAGCATCGAAGAGTGCGCGAATCTCGTCTTCAGATGAGGCGCGATCACAACCGATGGATTCGGCGACGCGGAGGACATCCTCCGAGGCATTATTGACCCTCACAAAGAAGGCAACCTTGATATCAGCACGAAGATTATCCTTACAAATGAGGCCGTTTTTCCCGGTGCGGTCGATCTCGATGCGCTTGAGCGAGATGTCCATCATGTCCGCGCGGTGCGCGATGGGGATGACAACACCACCATTGAAGTAAACCTTGGTCCCGCCCATTCCGGTGCGGACAAGTGAGGTTCCTTTTTCCACCTTACGGTAGAAGGTGAGCAATACGAAGAGACCGAAGCCGATAATGGCCACAGCGCCGACGATTCCTGTCAAAAGCACGCCATCAAGGATCGCGGGCGGAGTAGTAGGTAGCAGGTTCATGATTCTATTTTTTGAGATTCGAGTGATTTAACGATGTATTTTTGATCCTTAGGATCGAAGTCGATGACGAGAATTTCAGCCCCTCGCACAAGAGGCTCTTTATCCGACGAGAGTCTACAGTTGAGCAACGCCGGCGCTCCTTTCGGGCGAATGACCTCGCACTGGCCGAAGCTGTCATCAAGCACTCTGCTTTTGACTGCTCCAGTCGAGCCCACGAGAGGCTCTTGGTGCTCCTTGTCATTCTTTAAGGCCTTGAGCATCGGGCGCAGCGGCAGCGTGATATATTTGACGAGTAAGACGCTGATGACAAAATTTCCAATCAGCAGAAGGAAGGCAAGCAGCTCTCCATGGCTTGGGTTGAGGTAAAAGTTCGAGGTGATTGAGATCAACCACATGAAGAGAGACAAGAGGCTCAGAATAATCATCACAGGAACATCCTGCGCATTGACGAACTTCAGCACCGAACCGAATGCACCGAGACTGTCGGTGTCCACATTTCCGTCGACATCTGTCTCGATATCCAAATCGACATCGAAGCTATCGAAGTCAACCGTTCCAATGAGGCTCAACAACCAAAAGAAGACCACCACTCCCATAAGAATAGTGAATGGTAAATTATATGGCAATAAAGCCTGCCCCCACAGTTCAGTCACAACACTGAGATAAGAATCAATTTCTTATCATTGGGCCATTACAAAGGATTCATTTTTTTCCACGCGGCTGTTAGGCCAGCTCCTCGATAGGGATTAAGCGGTCAAAATAATCGCTTTCAGCAATGTCTTCATGGAGTTCGCCCTCGTAGATAAGGAGGGAGCGGACGGAAGTTGCTTTTTTGAGCTGGAGGCGGCCTTAGCAGGTTACTAGCTGCGCTTTGGTATTATCAAGAAGAACTCGAAAATCGCGCCGCTCGGACTGGCGACCGATATAAGAAAAATCGTCTTCTCTGCTCATTTGGTGCCTAAAAGTAACTCGAATCACTAGGCACCTAATCGACATTTACCGATTCAGTGCCAGAAAACTAGAGGTAATTCGTAAAGCCATCCACCGTGCTTTGATCGAGCCGCTTCACCATCGCCAAGCTAAGCTCCACCATGGCGTGGTAGTCATTCGCGGAAATGATGGCGTTGTGCGAGTGGATGTAGCGGGCGGGCGTTCCGAGGACGACGGAGGGGATTCCTTCGTTGGCGATATTAAAAGATCCTGCATCGGTTCCCCCACTGGTGCGGACGGTCACTTGATGCGGGATGCCCTCAGCCACTGCTGTTTCGATTGCGAAACGAGCGAGTCGTGGATTCATAATGGCACTTGGGTCGTGGAGGCGAATCTGGACGCCGCCGCCAATCGCTCCTTGGGATTCGGAAAGAGGCATGCCGGGGGTGTCATCAGCAGGTGGTCCTTCGAGGACGATTGCGACATCGGGCTTCACGAGATTTGCGAGCGCCTTGGCTCCTCTAAGACCGACTTCTTCTTGAACGGAACCCGCTACGATGAGCTCGCAGCCTTTTGGGTCTGCTTCTTGGCCGACTTGAATTGCTCCGGCCATGCCGACGCGATTATCAAATGCCTTGGTCATATACCAATCGGGCTGCTGCATGGGAGTCCACGGGCTGAAGGGGCAGACTGGATCGCCGAGACGGATGCCCCAGGACTCAGCTTCTTTGCGAGAGCGTGCGGTGATATCGACAAACATGCTCTCGACACCCATGACGCGTGACCTTTCTGCCTCTGGCAGGAAATGAGGCGGCTTGGAAGCGATGATGCCGAGGATTTTTTCGCCTGAGGCGGTCTTCACTTCAACTCGCTGGGAAAGAAGAGTGTGCCCCCACCAACCACCGACGGTGACGAGCTTAAGGAAGCCATTAGGAAGAATCGACTGCACTCGGAAGCCAACCTCATCCATATGACCTGCGACGAGCACCTTAGGGCCAGAACCATTGCTACAAAAGACCGAGCCGACCTTATCGCAAGCGAGCTCTCCATGACCGGCGAGCTCTTTGACAAAGATCTCACGGACCTCATCTTCATATCCAGGGACGCTGTGCGCTTGCGTGAGGGACTCGAGGAGGGCGATGCCTTTTGCTTTCATGAGATATCTGTAGCAACCCGCGCTTGAAACTTGAATGCGAAAACTCAATAACTCTCCCCTCTTATGGCTAAAGTCTCCGACGTCAACGTCCTCAACAACACCCCGCTCCCCTCACCCGCCGTGTTGATGTCCCAGTTTGCCCCCTCCGTGGAGCAGGCTCAGCTGGTAGAAAACTCACGCCGCGCGGTGGCTGACTCCCTTTTTGCTCCAGATTCCCGCTTCCTTCTGATTGTCGGGCCCTGCTCGATCCATGACACTGCAGCCTGCCGCGC
Organism: Akkermansiaceae bacterium; assembly: GCA_023299815.1. Lineage (GTDB taxonomy): Bacteria > Verrucomicrobiota > Verrucomicrobiia > Verrucomicrobiales > Akkermansiaceae > SW10. The sequence goes on along the minus strand of JALZWA010000155.1, from coordinate 10,307 downwards.
TTATGCTGAAAAGCTGGCCGTGCTGGCGGAAGAAGTGAAAGACAAGATCCTCATCGTCATGCGCGTCTACTTCGAGAAGCCCCGCACCACCGTGGGCTGGAAGGGCCTCATCATGGACCCCGATCTCGATGGTTCGGATAACATTCACAAGGGACTCGAAAAGGCTCGCGAATTTCTTCTCGAAACCCTCTCACTCGGCCTCCCCACCGCCACCGAACTTCTCGACCCGATCACACCGCAATACATCGCGGACCTCATTTCCTGGTCAGCCATCGGAGCGCGGACGAGCGAGAGCCAAACTCACCGCCAGATGGCTTCCGGACTCTCCATGCCTCTTGGTTTTAAAAACACGACCTCGGGCGATGTCACTGCTGCCATCAATGCGGTCAAAGCTGCCAGCCAACCCCAAACCTTCCTCGGAGTCTCCAGCGAAGGAATTGCCTCCGCAGTCTCCACCGCAGGCAATGAGCACTGCCACCTCATCCTACGAGGCGGCGACAAGGGACCGAATTTTGATGCGGACTCCATCAAAGCGACCCGCGACACCCTTTTAAAACACAAACTTGCCCCCGGCATCATGATCGACGCCTCGCACGCGAACTGCGGCAAAGACCAAGCGCGCATGCCCGCCGTCTTTGAAGAGATCGTGCGCCAGCGTGCCGCCGGAGACTCATCCGTCAGCGGTGCCATGCTCGAGAGCCATCTCGTAGCGGGAAATCAAAGTTTCCCTCAAGCTTTGGATATGTTAACCTACGGCCAGTCAATCACTGATCAATGCATCGATTGGGAAACCACCGAACGCATCGTCCGAGACGCTGCGGCTAAGTTATAATATCTAGAGATGAGTCAAATCCCCCCAACCAGCGCCTGGTTTGCCAATCATTCCGGAGCCAATCATGGCCCGATCCCTTTTTCTCAGCTTCAGCAAATTTTCTCACAAGGAGCTCCTCCTGAAACACCGGTTTGGACTGAGGGTCTACAGGCATGGATACCAGCACTTCAAGTTCCTGGACTCGTGCCCACCCCTCAAGCAGCAGCTCCCGCTTTTACTCCCCAACAAGCTCCAAGCGCTCAGCCTTATCCGCAGCAGGCAGCCGTGCCACAAGCACCTCAGCCAGCGACTCAGACTGCTCCAGCACAAGCGGAAGCCGGATTCCAAGCTCAGCAGCCAAGTCAGCAAGACCTCGCTCCAGCGGAACCTAAGAGAAAAAGAATCGCAACGAGCTGGGCAAGTGACGCTTCTGCGAGCCTCCCTTCCGAGTCTTATCCCTTGGATTTCAAATTCTGCCTCGTTCAGGGATTCAAGCAAACGATTGCGAACATCGTCCCCATTTTAAAACTCCTCGCGGTCTTCATCGGTATCACGTTCATCCTCAACTTCGCCCTGTCATTTATCTTGGGAATGGTCGCGGGACCGTCAATCACCACTCCCGATCCAGCAGCCTTTACTCCGCCCACCATGGGGCCTGACGGTCAAATGCCCGACATGGATGCCTACCTAGCTGCTTCTCAGAACACCGCCTCTGCCGGACTCTCGACCACCTACTACATCGGAATGGCCGTGGTTCAGCTCATTCAAAATGCCGTGATCATCTTCCTCACCATGGGAGGGATTTATGCAGGCTTTCAGCTTCTACTCGGAAATAAGATCAGCATCTCCATGCTCTTCTCTCAGAAGTCTAAATTCCTAAAGGGCTTCCTCGCTTCGCTCATCTTCGCCTTCATCGTCGGCATTGGCTACCTTTGCCTCATCATCCCTGGCATCTTCCTCACCCTTCGCCTTGGCTTCTTTCTCCCCGCTATTGTTGAAAAGGACCTCGGGATCATCGAATCGCTGAAATACAGCTTCGGTCTGACAAAGGAGAACACCTTCCCTCTCCTTGTCCTCTTTATCGCAGGCTGCGTCTTACTCATCATTGGTGTCATTGCTCTCCTTCTCGGTTCGCTCATTGCCATTCCGACCTTCGGCCTAGCGGTGCTCATCGCTTATCGCTATCTCCACACGGGCGAAAGTAAGATTTCAGTCCTTTCCTAGGAGCCCTATTTTACCATCTTCAGAAATACGACACAGAAGATTGCGCTTGCTGCTCAGTCCCATTGCCATACCCTGTATGGCAATGAAAATGACCTTACATATTGATGAGCATATCTTGGCGGAAGTCATGGAGGCTCATGGATTTGACACCAAGACCGAAGCGATTGATTTCGCATTACGGGAGTTGGACCGTCGAAAAAAGTTACGCGCTTTTGTAAAGGAAGGAATGGGCATGAGTTCGGATGAGCTGAAAGACGCCATCTATGATGACTACTCCCCTGACCTCATCATGGTCGCAGAAGAACCTCTTAAATACCCCACTCCTAAGAAAAAGAAATGAGTCCCGAATCGATCCTCGTGGACTCAAATGTCTTCATTGACTACCTCAACAAAGGGCGAGACCCGATTGTCGAACTTCTCAGCCGCTACGATTCCACCGACCTCGTCACCTGCGGGATCGTGAAAGCCGAGGTTCTACGCGGAGTCAAATCGCTGAAGGCGCGTGACCGGCTGGAGGCTTTTTTTAGCGTCATGCGCTTCGCCCCCACCCGATCAAGCACCTGGGACAGCGCTTGGGAGCTTGCGTGGAAGCTAGACCGTAAGGGCCGCGTCATCCCTCTGACCGACATTGTCATCGCCACTTGTGCATTGGCTGAAGAAGCCTTCGTTCTCACTTCCGACCGTCATTTTAGCGAAATCGAGGGACTGGGCGTGATTTCTCCGAGCTTCTAAATATGCCCTAAAGGCAAGCCTAGGCTTGCCAATTCCGTAACAAGTCGTCAGAGAGTTCGCACTTTCCGCCTCTTATTATGTCTAAGTTTAGAAATCTCGCCATCATCGCCCACGTTGACCACGGCAAAACAACCCTCGTTGACGAACTCCTCAAGGCTGGCGGTGCTTACCGTGAGAACCAAGCCGTTACCGAGCGCGCCATGGATTCCATGGACCTTGAGCGTGAGAAAGGCATCACCATTAAAGCGAAAAACACCGCGGTCCCTTGGGACGGCCACACCATCAATATCGTCGATACTCCCGGTCACGCCGACTTCGGTGGTGAGGTGGAGCGCGTCATGAAAATGGTCGATGGTGTCATCCTCGTCGTCGATGCCTTCGGTGGACCACAAGCGCAGACCCGCTTTGTTCTCCGTAAGGCTCTTGAAGAGGGTCTTAAGCCCATCATCGTCATCAATAAGATCGACCGTCCAAATTCCGATCCTGTCGCTGTCCATGAAAAGGTTCTCGAACTCTTCCTTGAGCTCGATGCGACCGAAGATCAATTCGAGGCCCCCACTCTTTACGGTTCAGCTAAGAACGGCTTCTTCTCCACCTCACACGATGCTACCGAGGGCGACTGCGCACCTCTTCTAGACGCCATCGTCGCCAACATCCCCGCTCCTGTCGTGGATGCTGACGCGCCCTTCAAGATGCTTGTCTCGAACATCGACTGGGATGACTACGTCGGCCGCATTGCGATCGGAAAGATCGTCGCCGGATCCATCAAGAAGAACGACACCGTCTTCCGCTTCAAGAAAGACGGCACGAAGATCCGCACTAAAGTCGGTAAGGTTTTCGAATACAACAACCTCGGAATTCAAGACACAGAAAATGGCGTCGCTGGAAACATCGTCGGAATCTCTGGATTTGAAGACGCTGACATCGGCGAGACCGTTGCAGGTGACGAAGACGCCGAGGCACTCCCCGCAGTCAGCATTGACCCACCCTCCGTCCAGATGCAGTTCTCCATCAACGATGGACCCTTCGCTGGCAAAGACGGTAAGCACGTTCAATCCCGCGTCATCCACGAACGTCTCTTCCGCGAAATGAAAATCAACGTTTCCATTCAAGTCGAAGAAACCAACCTTGCCGGAACCTTCAATGTCTCCGCTCGTGGCGCCATGCAAATCGCAGTTCTCGTCGAAACGATGCGTCGCGAAGGCTTCGAAATCCTCGTCTCCCGTCCCACCGTCATTCTCCAAGAAGATGAAAACGGCAAGCGCCTCGAGCCTTGGGAAACCCTTTACCTCGAGATGCCCTCCGAGTATGCGAACTCCATCCTGAAAATCATGAACGACCGCAGAGGTGTTCTCGAAAACATGGAGACCAATGATTCATCGAATCGCACCTTGATCACCGCGAACATTCCTACCCGTGGCATCATTGGCCTCGAGTTCGAACTCGTGAACATCACCTCAGGTCACGGCATCATGTCTCACCTCTTCGATCAGTATAAGCCTTGGGCTGGCACGATCGTCACCCGTCAAGCTGGCACACTCGTCTCCATGGACACCGGTCCTGCTACCGCCTACAGCCTCACAGCTCTGGAAGGTCGCGGCACCCTCTTCGTCAACCCGACCGAGGAAGTCTACACCGGCATGATCGTCGGAGAAAACTCCCGCGCTGATGACCTCCCAGTCAACCCAGTGAAGGCTAAGAAGCTTGATAACATCCGCTCCGCGGGAAAAGACAACACCGGCAAACTTCCGCCTGCGCTCAAGTTCTCCCTCGAGCGTGCCATCGAATACATCGACCCGGACGAACTCGTGGAAGTCACTCCGAACTACCTCCGCCTCCGCAAGCGCATCCTTGATCCTAATGAGCGTAAGCGCATGAACAAGGCCGCTAAGATGGGTGGCTAGTCCTTCGGGATCATCAATCACACAAAAATGCCTGAGCGTCTTCTCGACGCTCAGGCATTTTTTTTATCTGAATAATTGGCTCCATCTAGAGTTCCTTGATGAGGATGTTCCGGTAAAGGAGCTCAGCCCATTCCGCTTGCAGACCGATGTGGCCTTTCTCAAGAGGGATCGTCTCGCCGTCCTTCTTCTGAGTGAAGTCGGTGATCTCGAAAACCTTTTCGCCATTGAGGATGAAGACCGCCTTTTTGGCACCATCGACATGGATCTCCATCTTATTCCACTCCCCATGAGCTTTTTCCACTCCCAGCTTAGTCGGTCCTGAGCGTCCGGTGCTGGTCTTCCCTTCGGGATCCCAATAGCCTTTTTCATCACGATTCGTGGTCACTCGAAGGTCTTTTCCGAGAACAAAGAGGTCACCCGTGTGAAAGCGGCCCTTCTCATTCTTTCCATGCTTCTTTAGGCGATCAGATTCTCCCATCTGCATCTCTAGTGAGAGCGGCCACACCTTTTTTAAATCTCCGTGCACATGGAAAAGGAGCCCCGCATCACGGTCCCAATCGCCCCGAGGATCGAAGCGCTTTTCGAGCCACTTATACTCCAAGGTGAGGATGTATTTGCTGTAGGCCTTGTCCGAAACAAGACAGTCGCTTTGCTCCTTCGCGCCTGCCTCAACTCCGGCATAGACGTGAATGGCCTTCTCCTTTTCATCTACTGAGAAAGAGCCCCATTCGCCTGCTTTCAGGCTCTTAGCTGCGCTCCAGCCCTCTAGCGTCTTTCCATTGAAGAGTGGCACGAAGCCCTCTTCGCCAATGGAAATCTGGCTAGCGAGGGCGGTAATCAGAGTGGTAATAAGACATGATCTTTTCATCGATTTCGCATCCTATTCGGGAGACTTTCCTCACCACAAGGGGATATTCCGCGACTAGAGCTGCTTCTCCGCTGTTTTGGCTAGGAGTTCCTCCATCCGATCCGGCAAGCCATACTTCGGCAACTCAGCGAGGAAGACCTTCCAGTCGCGATTCATCCCTGATCCGAGATAGGCATTGAGCCGAGTGGCCACCGTGGAATCAGCGAGACTCTTCGCGTCAGGATAAGTCTCGTTGAGAAAAGCGCGGACACCGGAGTGGCGAGTGAGATAGTATTTCTGGTGGTAGCCCTCCGCGTAGGTGAAGGTCTTCATCGGAACAATCTCAGTCTGCACTGCCGCGGGATCAATCCCCCTACGAGTTGCTTCTTTTGCCAGTGAAGCCTCGGCAATCTTCTTCTGCGCGTCATCGCGGTAGAAGACGGCATTCATGTATTGCCGGCTTCTATTTACCTGATCGCAGCGATGCCCCTTCCAAAAGAGACCTAGGAGATCATCGTAACTGAGCACCTTTGGATCATAATCGATCGTGATGGCCTCGGTATGATCGGAGAGTGAGTAGTAAGTAGGCTTCTCCTTGTCACCACCACAGTAGCCCACGCGGGTGCGAAGCACTCCCTTGAGACTCCCAAACTGGGAATCAGGACCCCAAAATCACCCCATGCCGAAAGTCGCGCTCTCGTATTTCTGATCGGCGAGTTCGGTATCAAGCAGGAGTTTTTTAGCTGAGATCTTGCCATCTTCTGTGACAAGTTTTTCAGAAGCGAGAGTGTGTATTCCAGTCATGGCAAGGAGGGCTCCGAAGCCCAGGATGGTGATTGTCTTTAGTTTCATGATTTAATCGGTGTCTGGCAAGTAGGATGCCGCAAGTTTCCTTTTTATTCCCTTTCCTAAATTTATTGGTCTCGCCAATGCGCGCATCGATGAGATCGATGTTCCGACTTCTCCCCACTTATGTTAGACTCATAGGATGAACATCTGGCAAAGGATCGGCCTCATCACTTTAAGCAGCCTCCTGGTGATCCTTGCGATCGAGCCCTTTGCCATTCCCTTCCTCACTCTCGTCGCGTGGGTCCCCTTCTTCATCGCCATCCACGGGACCACTTTTCGGACCGCCTTCCGTCTCGGAGTTCTTCAGGGATTTCTCACCTTCGCAGGGACACTTATTTGGCTCTACGAAATCTTTGACACCCTAGCGCTCATCCTTTGGTTGATGCTAGCGCTTTTCACAGGGCTCTTTGCGGGACTTTCTACCCTGCCCCGCTTGAAGAACTCACCCGCCCTAGTCGCGCTCGTTTGGACCGGAATCGAATACTACCGCGCCGAGCACTTCTATCTCAACTTTTCCTGGATCACTCCCGGAACCGCACTTCCGCCGAATCTTTTCACCTCCATTATCGGCGTCTACGGCGTCTCTTTTCTCATCATCCTCGCCTCACTCTGGCTAGCACATCAGAGATGGCGTCATGGCATTCCTCTCGCCCTTCTTATCATCATCGCAGTGATGGCGATGTCACATCGCATCAACCATAGCGCCCCTTCCACCGTTGCTCTCATCCAAAACGAAAAAGAGAATTTCGACTACTACGTTGAAGTCTCAAGCCCCCTCAAAGCCGAGGTCGATGTCATCGTTTGGCCTGAATATGCGATATCCTTTGACCCTACGCATGAGATGAACGCCTATGCTCTGAAGGACATCTCCACCCTTTTAGATTCTCGTGCACAGCTTCTCGTCGCCGGTGGAAAGACATGGCACGATACCACCAATCACATCTGGTCCAACACCGCCTTCACCTTCGGCAAAGAAGGAGTCCTCGGGACGCACTTCAAGAACCACACCGTCCACATGTTCGACGACGGCGAAAAAGGCACCACCGCAAGTGCCATCGAGACGCCCATCGGAAAAATAGGCACCCCTATCTGCTTCGACTGCGACCACCAAGACGTCATCCGCAGGATGACTGCCGACGGAGCAGGGCTCTTCCTCATCCCCAGCATGGATGCCATCAAATGGACCGAGCGACAGCACCTCCAGCACGGGACTCTTTTCCGTCACCGGGCAGCCGAAAATGGTCGCTGGCTCGCCGTCGCCTCCACCTCTGGACTCACCCAAATCATAGGCCCCAATGGCTATGCCGATAAAAAGTTACCTCTCATGGACGAGGGCGTGCTCATCGGAGAAGTATCAATTCTCAAGCACCGCACCCTTTTCCAAAGGGGCGGCTGGCTCTTCGGCCCGATCTCCCTTGCTGTCACGGTCGGTCTAATTCTCTGGAGCATCTTTCTCGCTCTGAGGAAAAAGACTAGTGCGAGTGAGAAAGCTGACCTTCAGGAATCTCCGCAGCCGCCATCTTAAGGCTAATCGCCTTACCCGATGAAATCTGCGAGAGGCGGAAAGGGTGCTTCCCTTTCTTCAGCTTCACCTCTCCTTTGGAGGGCTTGTTTGAGGCTTTGTAGGCCGCGTCGATCACCGTGGCTCCGTGAACTCTCAGAAGCGCGATCTCTCCTGCAGGAAGCGTGAAGGTATATTCACCATCCTCTGGGATATCGAGGTAGCCGCTCAGAAGAACTGCTTGACCTTTCTCCACCACCACCTCCGGAATCACCGCTGCCACTCCGCTCGCAAGTGACTCCAGATCGTCCAGCTTCGGTAACCAAGCGCCGGTGTTTTCAAAAGTCTGCCAGACCACTCCCCCGTGACTTTCATCCACGGAAAGAGCAGGCATGAATTGCCAATCGTAAGGACGCTTCGCCTTCGAATGAGGCCGACGATTCCGAATCACATCATCGAGCATTTTCTGATGAAGATCGGGCATCTTTTCAGCAAGATCATTGAGCTGCTTCGGGTCCTTCGCGATATCGTAGATCTCAAAAGGCACGTCGTGGTTGCCTATATTGTAGCGAACTCCCAAGTGCTTCCCGTAGCGGATCATTTGCATCTGCTGACGCTTTTTTCCGCGCCTATTTTTTTCAAAGTCGGAGTAGTCGGGAATCTTGTTCGAGTTGACGTATTCCACGTAAACAAAAGGATCTTTTTGCCCGTCTGTGCCCGTCAGAGTCGGCACCAGTGAGACGCCATCGCAGCGCGCTGGAGCATTCACTCCTGCCACCTCAGCAAAGGTCGCCATCCAGTCATGCGCCTGGCATGGGAGATCACTCACTGCGCCCTTCACCTGAGAGCTCGGCCAGCGCACGAGCGCGCCGGCTCGGACTCCGCCCTCATAGACGTCCCGCTTAATGCCATCGAAGGGACCAAAGGAGTTAAAGAAATCCGGGCGGTAGCCTTCTGGCAAGTAGGACTCTTTACTCGGTCCGTTATCCGTCGTGAAGACCACCAACGTGTTGTCATCGATCTTCATCTCCTTGAGGAGGTTGAAAAGGTCACCCACGCAATCATCGATCCGGCGCACATTGGTGGCGTAGCGCTGGTAGACATTGGGCCATGCTTTTTCAGGAGTCGAAGAATCGCTATCGTGATCCCACTTGGCATTTGCGTAGTCCGGATGAGTGTAGCTGTCTTTTTTACCGACGGCGGAGTTGATCATCTTCCCTTTTTCGCCAACCCACTTCAGGCCGTCCTTTGGAAACTCGCTGGGAGGCAACTGCAGAATGGCGTGCGGCGTGTCATAGGAAAGATAGAGGAAGAAGGGCTTCTCGGGCTCCGCTTCCTTTTGGTCTGTGATCCACTTCTTAGCGCGAGCGGTGAAGAGGTCGGTCGTAAAGCAGAGATCGAGACCATCTGCGATCTCTTCATTATTCTCCCAAAGCTCTTTATTGTCCTCCTTCGGGTAGTGCATGTGGCCATCCCGATGCCTCACATAACCGTGGAAAAAGTCGAAACCGCGCTTCGTTGGGTAACTCGGCCAGTTCGCGGGATCGCCTTTCTTCCTCGCCTTCTTCCCGTGGGTGGCCTTCTCTTCTCTTCCGCCACCTTGCAGGCCCCACTTGCCGATCGCCGCTGTCGAATAACCCGCGCTGCGAAGCACAGAAGCAAGGGTGTGATTATCCTCCAGCTCTTGGTCGAACATGTTATTGCGAATATTTGCATGCCCTTGGTGGACGCCGTGCAAGAGCGATCCTCGCGATGGCGCGCATACCGGAGCCGCGCAGTAGTAATGCCGTAGCTGGACACCTTCCGCAGCCATTTCATCAAGCTTAGGAGTGACATGCCACGGCTCGGTGGGGTCGTTTTTCTCCTTCCGGAGATTTTGGAAAAAGACACCGTAATCACCGTAACCCAAGTCATCGGTCAGGATAAAAATAATATTCGGCTTCGAGGCTGCCTGCACCCAAGAGAGCGCGAGGACGAGGAAAAGGGCTCCTGTTTTCAGAATCATACCCGAGTCTAAGTTCCCCACCCACACGGGCAACTCACAAATCTCGAAAAGCTCCCTCATTTCTCAAAATTCTCTCGTCCACTTCCATCTGCAAATAGCCTTTGCATCTCAGGAGCCTTCGCTGATCCTCCCCATATCACCACCCCGCAGTCAGTCCACGAATTCGCCGAGCGCATCCTCCTCTCTACCTCACTGGAGGAGAAACTCACACATGCGCCGTCCTCGCTCATCATCGGTCCGCCTCAGCGCGGCGACTACCGCGCGCCCCATCTCCCCGGTCGCCCCAGCGCTCTCCGCCCGGTGAAACAGAAATCGAACAACCGCTTCCCCAGCGCCGAGCAACTCGAGGACGAGGAACAACGCGCCCTGCTGCTCCACTTTTTCGCGAACCACGAACTCCTCGCCGTCGAGCTCATGGCCCTCGCTCTTCTCAA
>JALZWA010000154.1 GCA_023299815.1 Akkermansiaceae bacterium | reverse complement strand
CTTTCCTCTCTAGGGTTACTGACTGGAACCCGACACAACACCATGAGAGCTGTTTACTTAGGCTCTGGAATCGGAACTTTCGTGTCGTAGATCTGCGCGGACTCTTTCGACCAGAAGGGAGAAGAATCCCAGAGCGGCACGGTGGCGAGCGAGTTCTCCCACTCGCCAAGGAGGCGGAAGAGTTCGCTCGTTTTCTCGGCCTCTGATCCGGTGAGATCGCTCCGCTCACCAGGATCGATTCCGGGGGCGAAGAGTTGGGCGGGGCGATGCGAGAGCTTGATCAGCTTATGGTCTCCGGAGAGGATCGCGGACTGACCTTGGAGCCTCCAGAAAAAGGTCCGTTGCTTGGCTTTCTGAGAACCGCTAAGGACTGGGAGGAGGTCTTGGCCATCATAAGCGCCGTAGAGCTTCTCGGCGCGCTTGCGGTTTTTCTGATCCTCGTATTGTGGCGCATCTTTAAGCGGGAGTGGCTTCGCTCCAGCAGCAGCCATAAAGGTGGGCGAGAGATCGAGCGCGGAGATGGAGTCGATATTCGACGTCTTAATGAACTGGGAGCCGGTGCAGCCGAGATCCCCATAGCCCATGTCACCGGCGAGGATCATGATGATGTTCGGCCTCTTCGCCTGAGCGAAAAGGCAGGTCATTGAGAGAGCCAGAAACACAAGCGAACGCATTCCCAGAGAAGCACAGAATCCCGCTTTCCAATCACGATCAAAAGTTGGTCAGTTTGTCGTGTCGGATTTATCCTACACGACGGACTGGATAACCCTACTCTTCCCCGCCGAGGTTCCGCTGGAAGAACTCAATTCGCTTGCGGCGGAGGTAGGGCGATTCGCCGACGCCGTGGTTGCCATTAGGCACGTTGTAGAACTCAAAATCCTTGTCGGCTTTGATGAGCGCGTCGACGACTTGCATCGTGGAGCTCGGGTCGACATTGGTATCGACCTCCCCGACGGTGATCAGGAGGTCGCCTTTGAGCTGTGCGACGTAGTTCGCATTTGAGTTTTCGGCGTAGCTCTCGTCAATCGGCCAGTCCATCCACTGCTCATTCCACCAGATCTTGTCCATCCGGTTATCGTGGCAGCCGCAGTCGGTAGCGCCGGCTTTATAGAAATCACCATGCCACAGGAGTCCTGCAAGGGTGCTCTGGCCGCCGGCTGATCCGCCGTAGATACCGACGCGGGAGAGATCCATCCATGGTCTCGTTTTTGCGGCTTCGCCGATCCATTTTTTGCGATCAGGGAAGCCGGAGTCTTTAAGGTTCTTATAGGCGAACTGCTGAAACTCTTGTCCACGGAAGTTCGTTCCGCGTCCGTCCATTTTCACGACAACGAAGCCTGATGCTGTCATCTCACTGATATGCCCGTGCCAGCTTTTCCACGCCTTGGGAACGAAGGCTCCGTGAGGTCCGGCGTAGATATTCTCGATAACAGGATACTTTTTAGAGGGATCAAAATCGACAGGCTTCCAAATGAGACCGTGGATATCGAAGCGGCCCTCGCGATCCTTCACGACGAGGCGCTCAGGCATTGTGACGCCTTCAGAAGTAGCCTTAGCGAGAGTGGTGACAAGGGAGCCATCGCTCGTTCTCCGAAGTTCGTGAACAGGCGGATGATCGGCGCGGGACCAGCGGTCGAGGTAGAACTCCACACCAGGAGCAAAGGAGAGTTCATGGGTGCCATCGGCTTCGGTAAGGAGTGTCCTTTTTCCGGTCTTCCAATTCAACGTGGCCCAGTGAATGTGGTAAGGATCCTCCCCTGCTTTGTGGCCGCTGAGGGTGTAAGTAATTTCATCGCCCGCGATGCGCTTGATCCCGCGCACGACACCGGGGTCTTTCGTGAGCTGCTTGCGCTCTCCGCTTGAGGCATCGATGAGGTAGAGCTGACTCCAGCCGGTGAACTCCGAGCGCCAGAGGAGTTTATCATCCCCAAGATACCACCAACCGCATTTCTCGAAGACGTGGATGAATTTTTCATCAGCTTCTCCCGCGACGATGCGTGACTTACCGGTTTCTGCATTCAGTTCGATGAGGGAATATTTCCCAAATCCACGCTCAATGAAGGTGAGCCAGAGGTTCTTATCATCTCTCCAGTGAACACTCTTGATGGAGTAGGGATTTTCGATGAGTTTCGGGTCCACCTCGATTTGCTTTCCCTCGATTGAAAAGATCACCGGAATACGATCGCGGAGTTCATCACCAGGCTTGGCGTAGCGCTTGGTAAAGTGCTCCGGCTGAAGCTGATCTTTCGGAGAAGAGCGGACGTAGTGCACCTCTCGCACTGCGACATCTCGGACGCGGGTGACTTGGAAGTAGTGGTTACTTTTAGACCACTGAATCCGCGAATCCCAGATCCAGCCCTCCGGTGCCTCTGCTTTCCAGTCACCGAGAGAAAGAATCTTACTTAACTTCTGAATCGAAACCGTGTGCTTGCCATCCCATGAGCGAGGGCGAGACCAATCCTTAAAGCCAGACTTGGCCTCAAGCTTGAGCGCCTTTTTTCCAAAGTCGCCTTTTCGCTCCGCGCGAGTGCCATCAGCACACGAGACCTCGGCTTTTCCCTTCGAGTCATTGAAGAGCGCAAACCATGCGCCATCGCGCTTAGTCCAAGTCACGGAGAGACGCTCGTCCTTCACCATCGCGCGCTCGGCATAAGCGCGCTTTTTAAAACCTTCGAGAAGAGAAGTAGTCGAGCCGTGCTCGGCTTGAAGGAGTGAGCCGATGAGTAAAAGTCCGGCGAGGATAAATCGCATGACAAGGTTACGCCGCGGGAGCTGCGAGTTATTCAGCTTTTGTTGCTGTCCGGATCCAAGCGAAGACAGCCTCGGCTGATCCTACGGCATCTGCTCCGGTGCCGATCGCTACAGGTTGCTCGTCCTCAGGGACTTCATCGCGACCGTGGGAGCCTTTTACCAGATCGGCATCCAGCGGGATCACGTCCATGAGGCCACGGAAGCCGAGCTTCTTCTTGATGAGGAAGCTGCCGATCTTGGCGATGGGAAACTTGATCTCGGGATCGAGGAAGAGCTCTACGGGGTCGTAGCCGGGCTTGCGGTGGATATCGATGCAGCGGGCGAAGTCTGGAGCCTTGGCGTCATCGTGCCAGTAGTAGTAGGTGAACCAAGCTTCGGGGGCCGAGACGGCGACGAAGTCCCCTCCCCGTTCTTTGCCGATGCTCGTTCCGGTGCCCCAGAGGTCATCGGCCTCGCGGATAGATTCTACGCCATCGAGCGCGAGCACGGTCTCACGAACTTCTTTTTCAATGGTGGGGTCATTGATGTAAATGTGAGCGACTTGGTGATCGGCGACGGCAAAGGCTTTGCAACCTCCGCAATCAAGCGTCTCAAGACCAAGTTCGTCTTTGACCTGGATCCAGCCCTTTTCGCGGAAGACGCGGTTGAGATGGACGGCTTTCGAAACCTTAGAGATGCCGTATTCCGAGAGAACTAAGACTTCGACTCCTTGGGATTCGAGGAAGTCGATGAGGTCGCAGGTGACGTCATCGATCGCGGAATACTCGGCCGCCATTTCCGGCGCGCCGGGGCCGAACTTCTGGAGTCCGTAATCGAGGTGCGGGAGGTAGACGAGATTGAGACCGGGCTTTTCTTTTTCCTCGATCCAGCGGGCGGACTTGGCGATCCAGTCGGACGAGGGAATACCGGCCTTGGGGCCCCAGAAGGAGGGAAAGGGAAAGTCGCCAAGGTCGTCCTTGATCGACTCGCGCAGCGCCATCGGCTGGGTATGGATATCGAAAAACTTCCGACCATCGGCGGGGTAAAGCGGGCGCGGGGTGGCCGAGAAATCAGCAGTGGAATACATGTTATACCACCAAAACATCTTGGCGCAGGTAAGGTCTTGCTTCTCCCAGACCTTCTCGCCTTTCACGAGGTGGTTGCTTTGCTTCCAGAACTTCACCTCGGCGGCTTCACGGTCATACCAGCCATTCCC
>JALZWA010000153.1 GCA_023299815.1 Akkermansiaceae bacterium | reverse complement strand
GTCCAGGAGGTGAGGGTGGAGCCTGCTGCTTCCGTGGAGGTGTCGAGTGACCGGGCGTTCTTCCGACTGAAGGTGATGTCGCCTTGAGGTCAGAGGGAGGGGGGGGGCGCTTCTCATTGAAAGAAATGAGGCGTGGTTTGGGTGGCTGTAACAGTTTGGTTTGTTCGACGATTCACCATTTACAAATTATGCAAAAAAAGATTGCGATCTGGGGGGCATTATTCATAAATCTAGGATTCTGACACGAAAACAACTTATGAAATCCAGTAATATTTTAGCAAAAATCACCGTGGCGTCTTTGGCGCTAGGTTCTGTCGCTCCTGCCGCAATCATGTTTACTTTCGCAGATGAGACAGCTGCTTTGCCCACCGATCCGCTAGACGGCGGAGATATTGGAGATGCTGCGGTAGGAACCGATGATACAGATCCAAGTGTGACGGTCACTTTGACAACGGTGGATATCCTCGTGCCTGAGTATGTTTTAAACGCAACCACAAATGCCTTCGAGGCTACAGGGGCAACCGTCTCGAATGGACAGACCAATATCCCAGGCAATGCCGATGCGTTGGGAATCAATAATTTACTTATTGGAAACAGTGAATTTGAAGATGACATCAAGGGGAATGCTACTGGAGGTGAAAGTTCTGACTTTAACGCAGGTGAGTCTTGGGTCTTTGAGTTCGATACGGATGTCATCCTTAATCAACTCGAATGGGAATCTCTGACTGGAACAAATTCAGTGACTGTTCTGGTCGATGGAGTTTCGCTGGCCAGTTTTGTTTTCAACGACGATGGAGAGCTCTACGATGATCCATTGGCTGGGCTCGTGATTGCCGCGGGGTCTGACATTACCTTAACCGCTGGTGGAGACATCGCAGATACCGAGATTCGTCTTGAGTCTCTGACTGTTACCGCTGTGGTGCCTGAGCCTTCTGGCACAGCTCTCTTAGGCCTTGCTGGTTTGCTTATGGGGTTCCGCCGTAAGCGCAGCTAAGTTTAACGATCTCTTTTTTATCAAAATGCTGTTCCGCAGATTTCTGCAGGACAGCATTTTTTGTGTTTGATAGGGATAAATTACTTCCAAGAGAACATAAGTGTCGGAGATAGGGCTCGATTCAAGTGAATGATGAATGGGGCAAGGGCGCTTTGAGGGCGTCGAGGTAGCGGTCTCCCATTTGGGCGGCTATCTTGAAGCTGACGTGGAGGAGCTGGCGGACGTTGGCGTTGTAGCCGGGGTTGCTCTGGTCGTGCGTGTTAAGGCGCTGACGTATTGCTCGCTGGTCCAGCTGTTGACTTCTGCTGCGCTGGGGAGCTGTGAGTGGTCAATGGCGATGACGGTGGTGTCGGCTTGAGGCACATGGGCAAAAAAAGAGGCAACTCGGCTCCTGCGGGATGAACCGCAGGGCGAGTAGCCCATTGTTTTTAGAAGAAGAGAATCTCTCGTCTAGCGCTTGCGACGAAAGGCGAGGAGGCCTGAGCCGAGGACGGTGAGGAGAAAGCCGCTTGGCTCGGGGATGACATTGACCGTGAAGGTGTCGATACGAAGGTTTGTGGTGCCGATGCCACCCTCACCAGTGAAAGTGATGTTGGTGCCTGCGGGGATGATCAAGCCGTTCAACGGATCTGTAAAAATATCGGTGATGCCGTTATCGTTGAGGTCGTAATTAGTTGAGCTCCCTTCGATTGTGATTCGCAGAAACTCATCTGCTCCCACAGAAGCCAAATCGATGGAATCGAGGGTTACGGGTTGGTCGAATTCAAAGGTAATAGACTCCAGATAATTGAGGTTGTTTCCTTCATCACTACCTGCGTTGGTTGCTGTGTTAAAATCGCCGTTGTTGGTGCTCGGGTTGTTGATGCCAAGACCAGCGGGGTTGTTGATGCTGGTGCCGACTCCGAGGCTGATGAGCGTGGCATAGGGATCAGGCTGGTTGAAGTCAGGCGCCATGTTGACGAGAGTAGTAAGGGACACGGTCTCGCTATTCTCAGTGCGGGTCATGACAGTTCCAGCCGCAGCACTGGCATCTAATTCCGTCCCGTTATTAAAATCAAAAATTACAGTTGCAGCTTGGCCTATTCCCGAATTTGCGAGAATTCCCAGAGAGAGGAGGGCGGTGAATGTTGTCTTTTTCATAGGGCTGGAATTTGAAATGGAGTTGTTTTGGAACAGCACTTTAAGTGCCAACGATCTAGATTTTTTTTTGAGGTTTGCTAGGAAAATATTTTTTTTCCTCACAAGGGTTGCTGGGATGAAATTAGGATCAAGGGTTTAGCCTTACATTATCAAGAGATACTTGGAAGGAATAGAGAGGTGGAGTCATTACTATTTTAACATAAGTTGTGGTCGTTTAGGAAGTTGTTTGCTCGATCTGCTGGTGACTTGAGACATGGGGATGAAAAAACTGCGGCTCGGGTTGAGGCGCAGTTTTTGAGGGTAATTGGCTATAGGGCGGGGAATACAGAGGCTAAGAGTCTCTGTTACGCGAAGAGGGGCTTCATGTGGCGGTCGAGGAGGTTGCCGGTGACGCACTTGGCGATGACGGCGTCGTTTGCTTTGAGGGCGTCGAGGTAGCGGTCTCCCATTTGGGCGGCGATCTTGAAGCCGACGTGGAGGAGCTGGCGGACGTTGGCATTGTAGCCGGGGTTGCTTTGGTCGTGCGTTAAGGCGCTGACGTATTGCTCGCTGGTCCAGCCGTTGACTTCTTCTGCCGTTGGGAGCTGGGTGTGGTCGATGTCGATGACGGTGGCGTAAGGCTCGCAGAGGGCTTCCTTTTTCTCGAGGGCCTTGGCGTAGATTTCCTTGGCGAGGTCGAGGGCGTCTCCACCTGCGGTGGCGAGGCCGATGACTTCTTCGAGCCAGTTGGTGCCGGCGGTCTTGATGTGGAGGCCGGCGCCGGTGCGGGCGATCGCTTTTTTGATGGGCTCGTAGATCGAGAATTTATCGGAACCGGAGTGGACGCTGAGTTTGAGAGTCTCGGGGAGGCCGTAGGCTTTGATGGCGTGGGCGAGGACTGCGAGGTCGTCGTTGAACTCTTGTTCGAATTGGGCGACGTCGCCGACGTAGTCGATTCCTTTGTTAAAGCGTCCGGTGAACTTTGGCGCGATGGTCTGGATGGGGATGCCTTGGTCGGCGATTGCGGCGAGGATGATGAGCATCTCGGCGGGGACCTGGGGGGCGTCGGTCTCGTCCATGGAGACTTCGGTGACGAAGTCATCGGTGCCGCCTTTTGCGGCGACGATGTGGTCGTAGATTGCTTTGGCCTTTTGGGTGGCTTTGAGGAATTGGTTGGCGGTTTTTTCGACGAGTTCTTTTGAGATTTCGAGGGGGGCGTCGATGCCTTCGACTTTCACGGAGCCGATGAGTTCAGGGTGATTTGCGATGAAGGTTTCGACGTCGGCAGGGTTGGCGGGGGAGCCGATGTCGTCTGCGACGTCGAGGGTGAAGAAGTTACACGGGGCGACGAAGCGGTCGACGGTGGAGAGGTTGATGTGGTCGGCGTCGAGGAGGTATTCTCCGGTCCAACCGAGGTCGGCGACGGCTTTATCTGCTGCGTCACGGGTGGTCTGTGGCTGGGAGCCGATGATTTCGTGCTCGCGGTTCGACTTATTCCAAGTGGGGCAGATGTCGACGCCGAGTTTCTTGGCGGCGATGAAGGCGGAGAGTTGGGCGTGTGCGCCGTGGGCGAAGCGATCGCCGACGCCGAAGGTGAATTTAGGACAGATTTTCATAGAATGAGTTTGAAGTTGGGGAGAGTCTTGGTTGAGGGGTGTGATTAATCGTTGACTGTTATTACGGCCTTGATGGCTCCGGTGGCGGGGTCGGTGAATTTGTCGAATTCAGTGGGGACTTCGCTGATGTCTAGGCGGTGGGTGATCCAGTTCTGGAGGTTGATTTTTTTATCCTGGATGATCTGGATGATCTCGGGGAAGTCGGCGGGGTGGGCATTCCGGCTGGCGATGACGCTGAGCTCGCGACGGTGGAAGCAGGGGGCTTGGGGGAAGGTGATGTCTTGGGCGGTGATGCCGACGTAGACGATGCGAGCACCGACTGCGGCATACTCGAAGCACTGGACCATGGAGCCGGCGTGTCCGGTGGCATCGATGATGACATCGCAGAAGCCACTTGAGGTGATTTTTTCAATTTCTTGGAGGTGTGAGCCGTCTTGCTGAGGTTGGAGTTGATGGTGGATGCCGAGTTTGTCTTTGCAGAAGTCGAGTCGGTTTTGTGCGAAGTCTAGGACGATGGTTTTGAGGTCCATGAGCTTGAGAAACTCGAGGCAGGCGAGGCCGATGGGGCCGGCTCCGATGACCATGACGGTTTCGCCGGGCTGTGGGTTGCCGCGCTTTACGGCGTGGTAGCCGATGGCGAGGGTCTCGACGAGGGCGAGTTCGTCATAGGAGAGTTCGTTTCCGGGGTGGAGTTTGTGGGCGGGGACGAGCCAGTTCGACTTGCGGAGGCCGCCTGACTTGTGGACGCCGATGACCTGGACATGAGGGCAGGCATTCGAGTGGCCGCGCTGGGAGGCGATGGTGGTGGGGTCGTTGACGTAGGGTTCGAGGGAGCATTTGTCGCCCGCTTTGACATTGGTGACGTTTTCGCCGACGGCGATGACTTGGAGGCCGAGTTCGTGGCCGGGGGTGCGGGGGTAGGCGAAGAAGGGGAATTTGCCGAGGTAGCAGGAAAGATCGGTGCCGCAGATGCCCATGCGATGGGTGCGGACCAATGCTTGTCCTGGGCCGGGCGCGGAGGCGTCTGGGAGATCGATGGGGGTGATCTCTTCTGGATTGGTGAACTCTATGGCGTAGGACATGGGATATAGATGAATGCTTGAGTGGCCACTAATTGTTCTCGGTGAGGCCTTCTTGGTGGCCGAGGTTTTTGACGGGTGCGAAGATCTCTTGGACGGCGGCGAGGAGGGATTGGTCGATCGGTTCGGCGAGCCATTGGGCCCATTTTTCGACGTTTTTGGGGTTGGCGGATCCGGCGACGGTGGAAGCGATGTCGGGGTGGGCGCAGGAGAATTGGAGGGCGAGTTGGGCGATGTCTACTCCATTGTCTTGGCAGAGTTTTGCGGCGGTTCGGGCGGCGGCTTTGACTTCCTCTGGTTCTTGGAGCCAGTCGGGGAGGGGGGCATTGGTGAGGAGGCGGGCGGAGAAGGGGCCGGCATTGATCGCTCCGAGCCTTTTTCCGGTGAGGCGGGGGAGGAGCTTGTCGGCAAAGGAGGTGTTTTGGAGGGTGTATTGATTGTAGGAGAGGATGCAGTCGATGTCGTGTTCTACTTGATCGAGGACCTTGTGGAAGCAGGCCATGGGGTAGCAGGAGAATCCGATGGCGCGGATTTTTCCTTCGGCTTTTGCTTTGAGAACGGCGGGGATGGTTTCCTCCCAAATCTGGGGGAGTTTGACGAACTCGACATCGTGGAGGAGGAGGAGGTCGAGGTGGTCGGTGCCGAGGCGGTCGAGGGAGGTGTGGATGGATTCCCCGACGCGGGCGGCGGAGAAATCGAAGTGCTGATGGGTGTAGCGTCCGAGTTTTGAGCCGAGGAGGTAGGAGGAGCGGTCGATGCCCTTGAGCGCTTGGCCGAGCATGACTTCTGACATGCCGCGGCCGTAGAAGGGGGAGGTGTCGATGAAGTTCATTCCGTGATCGAGCGCGGTGTGGACTGCTGAGAAGGCTTCGCCGAGATCGATGCTGCGAAACTCGGCTCCGAGAGAGGATGCTCCGAAGGAGAGGATGGGAAGTTGGAGGTCGGTGCGGCCTAGAGAACGTTTTTCCATGGTGAAGGTGGGTTGGTGCAAAGTTGTCTGAGTGGTTTTGAATAGGAAGCAGAATAGGTATGACAATGTCTGAAAAATAGAGAAAGTGACTTCATGAATCCTGAATCTGCTGTGCAACAACTCGCCGCGACTCTGCTCGCGCGTGAGGTTAATCCGGAGCTTCTGGCGACGCTGCAGGAGTCATCGACTGCTGCCATTTTAAAGCAACTCGAACCCGCGTGTGCTGAGTTGTTAGAAAGGGAGTGGACGAAGGGGGACTTCGATGATGCTGCGGTGGAATTTTGTCGTCTGTTTATTCTGGAGCCGAGGGTTCCCGCTCGGGCAGCAGCTTACTTTGAAGAAAACGAACTGGAGATCGCTGGTCGAATCCAGTTCATGATCGATAATGGCTTTTTGGAATTGCCCGGGGGGTTCAAGACGCTCTCGCCTGATCACATTGCGATTTTACTTTTGGTGCAAACGACGCTCGGCGGAGAAGATGCGATCCAGTTTAAAAAGGATAATCTCAGCTGGCTACCGGAGTTTTCAGAGAAGCTTGCTGTTGAGAGTGAGCATTCGTTTTACCAGTTGGCGGCTAAGTTAATTTCGCTTGCGTGAGAGGGGAGCATGCGAAGCGGCGAGGGCGCCACGGCTCCTTTGCGCTGCGCTTGCTTCTAAGCTAAGCGGGGGTCGAGTTGGAAGGGGGTGGATTTACCTACTTTGATCTTCGGGAAATCTGGGTGCTCGGGGTTGATGAGATAGTTCAGCTCGCTGTGGGTGACGGCGCTGGGGACGGCGAGGATGAGTGCGCTTTTTGACCTCAGCCACTCGCCGCCATAGAGCTGGGTGCTGGCCATGATATCGGGGCTGTCCCAGCCTTTTGGGAGGTCTTTGAGTTTGGGTGTCTCGATGAGTTTTGAATCAAAAATCACCGGGAGAGAGCTGAAGAGCCGCATCAGGGTGGAGTAGTCCTCTGTGTGGAGGAAGAGTTCTAGTGTCGCGAGCGAGAGGCTGCTGGCGAGGTAGACCATGCGTGAACCAACCGGGTTCCAGCGTCCACCGGTGAGTCGTGCGCCTTCGCCTGAAAAGGCGGAGTCGGCATACTTGGTCTTGGTGATCCGGTAAGCGGTGATCTTCATGAGAAGACCCCGTGCTCGATCCGGCCAAGGAGGTTTACGACCTCTGCTGCTCCGGGCTCGGTGTCACAGAACTCAAGAGGGCTCGCTCCGCCGAGGGCGCGCTTGCTATTACTGAACCAAGTGCGCGCTTCCTTGAGGTCTTCAAAGACTTCGAGGGTTTTCTGAAAGGCGGCCGCGACTCGGAGGATCGCGCCTGTTTCATCTGGTTTGAAAACTTCACGCCGAGCAAGAGTGCGGGCTGGAATGCCAACGACGCTCGCTAGAAAATCTCCGGGAATCCCGGTGACCGCTTTGAGTTGATCAAAGGCGGCCTTTGGAAGTCCTTCATGGATCGCGCTGCGCACGGTCTCCACTGATGACTGATCCGGAGCGCAGTAGCTGCGGGTGAGATTACTGAGGACGAGAGGGTAGTGAAATCCGTGGCCACTGAGTGGGTTAATGAGCCAAGTCTGCTTCTTCTTGAGAAGCTTAGGGGCAGTCACAGGGGTGGATTCCTGCAGAAGAAAATCTCTTTTATCAAGAGCTTCGGTGGTTTTGGGAATCGTCTCAAGTGTTGCCATTTGGCTAAAAGCATCATGCCAAATGGCGAAACTTAAGATTTTTTAAGCAAGGACTTCTTTGATGGTCTTGATTTCCTGGGCGGCGCAGGCGTCTGCGTCTGGCTTGGGGAAGATCTCGGCTGAGAGGTAGCCGGTGTAGCCGACTTGCTTGAGGGCGGCGATGATGGGGGTTGGATCGGTGTGGCCCATGCCCATGGCATTTCGGTTAGAGTCGGCGAAGTGGACGTGGCCGGTGTGTTTGCCTGCGTCGATGATGGCTTGGGCGACGTCGGACTCCTCGATGTTCATGTGGAAGAGGTCGGCGAGGAGGACGATGTTTTCGAGGTTGTTTTCCTCAATGTATTTTGCGCCTTCGGCGAGGTGATTGATGAGGTTCGTCTCGTAGCGGTTGAGGGGCTCGTAGATGAAGGGGACGTTGTGCTTGGCTGCGGCGGTGCCGGCTGCTTTGAGTGCGACGGCGAGCCAGGAGAGGGCTTGGTTACGGGAGATGTTTCCACCCCATTTACCCTGCATGGAGCCGAGGATTGCGGGAGCGCCGAGCTGGCCGCCGAAGTCGATCATCTGGATGATGAAGGCGAGGGCTTTCTCGCGGATGGTGGGATCGGGGTCAGTGAGGGAGAGGCCGTGCTTGACCATGCCAGCTCCGGTGCCGACGGCGGCGATGCCGAGGTCGTGCTTAGCGGCGAGGGTTTTGACTTCAGCGACGGTGATGAAATCGGGGCTGGGGAAGAAGAGTTCTACTGAGTCGTAGCCGTGCTTTTTAGCGGCGGCGAATCCTTCAGCGAGTGGCTGATGGAAGACGAAGGGGCCGGAGGCTGCTTCGGGGACTTGGGAGAGGGTGATTGCGGATTTCATGGGGAAAGTTTGAAGTGTTCAGATTGAAGTTTGAAGGCTTGGTTTTGGGAGTTCGCCTAAAGGCTACACTACGAACTGGGGGGGGGCGACGGTCATAGACCACGCTACAAGTTTTTAGACGGACTCAAGGATGATGTTTCCGTAGGAGGTGGGGTCGCCAGTGCGGATGAGGCCGATGGCATTAGGGACCATTTTTTTAAACTCGTCGTGGTCGAGTCGGGTGACTTGGAGATTCGGCTGATTGGTTTTGAAGGCGTCGAACTTGGTGTCGTAGGTGTCGATGACGCTCTGCGGGTTGGTGTCGAGGAATTGCTGGGCTTGCCAGATGCGGCCTACTTTGAAGTTAGGCGCGAGGAGGTCGAGAAGGTCGGTGATCTTGGGGATGCCGCGGGTGAGGGAGATGTCTACGACTTCGATATTTTTCCAGTTAGGAAAGGCCCAGTCGGCGATCACGAGGGTGTTCGTGTGGCGGACGCGGGAGAGGAGATGGTTAATCTGCGGGTTGAGGATTCCTTCCTGAAGCATGACAGGAAAAAGCTGTCAGGCTGCTTATGGATTGGAAGTGAAAAGAGCAGTGGCCACTGCTGCGTGGACCTCCTCGGGAGAGGCTGTGGCATCGATGCGCTGGACGAATCGATCCGTGAGGCTGGAGAAAATAGCGTGGCATTTCTCGAGTGAGTCGCGCTGCTCGAACTCATTCGCCTCGCCATCGCGGACGCCGATTCTCTCGAGAGCGGTATCGATCGGGACTTCTAACATAAAGACGTGATCGGGGAGGGGCGCGAACTCTTCGTTGATCACGCGGATTTCCTGCGGATCGAATCCACGGACGCCTTGGTAGGCCATGGTGGAAAAGTAGTAGCGGTCTAGGATGACCACGGCAC
>JALZWA010000152.1 GCA_023299815.1 Akkermansiaceae bacterium | reverse complement strand
ATCCCCACCCCCGAGGAGCGCTGGAAATACAAAGCCACCGCAAAACCTTTCCCCGGCCGCTAAGAACGGACCGATCTATCCAGACTTGAGGTTAGGCCCTTTGAATCTTCGACAGCAGAGCTAATTCCTGCTATCTTCAGGACATGGAAAAAACCATTTCCAAAAAGCCCCTAAGTGAAGAAGGCATCCCGCCTCTTTACGATGACCCTCGGGAATCTCTCAAAATTTTCGCCGAGATCCTCAAGCGCGGCCGCCTTTTTTACCCCGATTACGATGACTCTTCACCCCGACATTCGCGAGTTTATCGCATTGTGCCTCTCGCAGAAAGTTGAGTTCCTTCTCGTCGGAGGCTACGCACTCGCCTTCCACGGAGCACCTCGCTTTACGGAAGATATCGATCTCATGGTCCTCGTTTCCCCGGAGAACGCAGACAAGCTTGATCAGGTTCTCAAAGACTTCGGCTTTGGTGGCGCCGGAATCTCGCGCGATGATTTTTTAGAAGTTGATCAAGTCATCCAGCTTGGCCGCGCTCCGAATCGTATTGACCTCCTCACCGGCATCAGCGGCGTCACTTGGCTGGAGGCATGGAATTCACGCACCACGATCGACTTTGACGGCCTAGAAATCCCTCTCATTGGAAAAGAGGAGTTGATCCGAAACAAAGAAGCAACCGCCAGGCCTCAAGACCTGGCTGACGTCGCCCGCTTGAACAGATCATAACTCAATCTCCCGAGCCCCTGCCGTCCGAAGCGGCGAGGGCGCCACGACTCCTTTCCCCCCAGAAAACCAACCGCAGATTCACAGGATCAACACAGATCCCAAAAGACCTCTCCATCCCATCCATCTGCGGTTAAATCCCCTCTCAGCTGAAGACCGAAGCCAACATTGCTTCCAAAGCCTCCCGATCTTCCTCATCGAAGTTCGCGACCTCCTCTGAGTCGATATCGAGCACCGCGATTACGTCCCCTTTTCTATCCCTCACCGGGACCACAATCTCACTTTTCGACCTTGCATCACAAGCAATGTGCCCCGGAAAGGCGTGCACGTCTTCCACAACTTGGGTCTCTCCCATTTCCGCAGCGGTTCCGCAGACCCCTTTTCCAAAAGGAATCCGCAAGCAGCCGACGGGCCCCTGATAAGGGCCGATGACTAAGCCGCCATCGATCACGCGGTAGAATCCGGTCCAGAAAAAATGCTCCATTTCGTGGTGCAGCACGCCTGCGATCGATGCCATGAGCGCGACTTCGTCTTTTTCCCCCTCACAGAGGGCTAAAATGCGCTGTTGGGCACTGGCGTAGCGCTCAGATTTGCTTGCGAACATGAGCGGGACGCTATTTTCAAAACTCAGTCATGACAAACCCGTATTCATCCCTACACTCCGACTCGTGAGTTACCAGGTCTTCGCCCGCAAGTATCGCCCTAAGACGTTTGCCGATGTTCTCGGCCAAGATCACGTCGTGCACACGTTGCGCAACGCCATCGAGCAAGAACGTCTCGCGCACGCCTATCTCTTCGTAGGACCACGTGGCACCGGAAAGACTTCCACCGCTCGTATTTTAGCGAAGGCACTCAACTGCCCGGGCGGCCCGATGATCGACTTCGACCCCGAGGATCCCGCCTGTATCGAGATCGCTGAGGGCCGCGCGCTCGATGTGCTGGAGATCGATGGTGCTTCGAACAACGGTGTCGAGCAGGTCCGCGACCTCCGTGACACTGTCAAGTTTGCCCCCGCGAGTGGTCGTTTTAAAATCTACTACATTGACGAGGTTCACATGCTCTCGAATGCGGCATTCAATGCCCTCCTCAAGACGCTCGAAGAGCCTCCTGATCACGTGAAGTTCATCTTCGCCACCACGGAGCCGAATAAGATTCTCCCCACCATCATCTCCCGCTGCCAGCGCTTTGATCTCCGCCCCATTCCTACGGAAATCATTTCCAAGCACCTCCAGCACATCGCAGAGGAGGAAAGCGTGAAGCTTGATGACGCCGCTGCTTGGGCCATCGCAAAAGGCGCTGATGGCGGCATGCGTGACGCGCAGTCCATGATGGACCAACTCGTGGCCTTCTGCGGCGAGCAGATCACCGAGCAGAACGTGCTCGATGTCTTCGGCTTCACCTCCCGCGAAACCGTCGCCGGACTCCTTCAGGGAATTTTGGACAAAGAAGCCACCCGATCGCTTTCCGTCATTCATGAGCAGTTTGAAGGTGGAAAAGATCTCTCCCAGCTGCTCAGCGAGGTCGTCGGCGCGATCCGCGCACTCGTCGTGGTCAAGCTGGATGCGGAAGCCGGGCGCGAAGGCTTCCCAGAAGCACTCTGGGCAGATCTCAGCAAGGCCGCCGCCCCTTATCCTGCGGATCGTCTTCTCGCCCTCATCGATGTCTTCGCAGAAGCCGAAAGCCGCATGAAGTGGGCTTCCAACAAGCGCCTCCACCTCGAGATCGCCTGCCTCAAAGCCATCCAGAAGCTACAGGAAATCCGGATCAGCGATGTCATCAAAGCGATGGGCAATGCCGATCCTGACATCCTCGCCGCACCCGTTGCCGCCGCG
>JALZWA010000151.1 GCA_023299815.1 Akkermansiaceae bacterium | reverse complement strand
CGGGGGAGATCGGCATTGATCTCATCCATCGCGATCGGGCAGTGGGGGACGTCTAGAATGAGCGAGCGGCGGTTGTGCTGGAGGAAGCCGATGGGGTTGGGTTTGCCGAGCTGGGGCTTTTGAAAGTGGGGCGTGATTTTTGAGCGGTAAGCCCACTCCATGGGAGAAGGAATGGCTGGCTCTACGGGAGCATCGATCCCGACCATGCGGGGGAGAAGTTCCGCGACTTGGCGCGTCTTCCACACGAGCTGTTTTGCGTAGCTGAGGTGCTGATATTGGCAGCCGCCGCAGTTTCCGAAGAGGTGGCACTTTGGCTCGACTCGGTCAGGTGAGGCTTCGAGGATGTCTACGAGATCGCCGTGGGAGCAGTTGCCTTCGTTGCGCCAGATGCGGGCGGTGACCTTTTCACCGGGGAGGGTGAAGGGAACGAAGACGACCCAGTCATTCGGCTTCGCGATGCCTGCTCCGAGATTGGAGAGGGAGACGATCTCGAGTTCTACGATCTGGTGGAACTCGTAGGGCTCGGCTTTGAATTTTTTCGGAGGAGAGATGGTGGACATCGTTTAGTTTGTCGCTGGCTCGGGGAGCTGATCGGCCGGGGTGGGAGGGGCGACGTGGATGACGTTGGTGGTGTCTGGCGCGTCCTCTTGCTTCACCACGGGGCCGGTGACGGTCTTGGTGGTCTCAGCGGTGATGAGTTCCTTGGTGGTGTCGGGGTCTGCGAAGTCGAGCGGTGGGGCGACTTTGGGAGTGCTCGGGGTTTCTGGGGTGACGACAGCAGGAGTGGAGGGCTTGAGCGCGGCTTCTGCAGCAGCGGCTTTTTTAGCGGCTTCGGCTTCCTCTTTGGCCAGGGCAGCGCGGGCGGCGGCTTTTTCCGACTCCAGAGCGCAGGAGGAGAAGCTGAGGGCGACGAGGAGGGACGTCGCGAGGGGTTTGAGAATCGTCATGGTGTGTGGGGAGAGATTGAAGCGATGGAGAGGCGCTGACAATGAGGAATCTGCGGGAATTAGAGGAGTGGGAAACCGCAGATGAATAGGATGGATGGGATGAGAGGGAGCTTGGTTTGGGGGATGACGACAGAGAACACAGAGGAAGCTGAGCTTGGTTGAGGGGGGAAGTTATTTATTGGAAGAAGTTTTTAATTTTTTGAGCCATTTGGTGATGTCGCTGATGACTCTGGTGCTCTCGTGATCGAAGAAGAGAAGGTGGTAGCTCTCGGGGTAAAAGTTTCGAGTGAGGGTGGCTGCGGGGGGGAGTTTGGAGGCGAATTTTTCGACGTCTTTTGGGTCGGAGAAAACGTCTTGTCCGCCGTGGAGGAGAAGGACTGGGATATCGAGATTTTGGCCAGCGGCAGCGGAGGTGCTGATCATTTCTCCTAGGGTTGAGAGAAGCCGGAGGGTGTGGCGCTCGACGTGGTAGTCATTGAGGTTGACCTGATCTTGGTGGGTGACTCCTTTGACGACCTCGACTTCTTTTTGACCAGAGAGTCCTTCAAGGGAGACTCGGTAACTGGGCATGAGTTGAGCGAGGAAGTGGGCGAGCTTTTCTTTCCAGACGGGGAAGTCGCCTCGGATGGCGACGATGGGAGAGGAGAGAACGAGGGCGTCGCAGCGGTTTCGCGGGTCTTCAGTGGCAGCGTAGGCGTGGAGGGCGATGAGGGAGCCCATGCTCTCGCCACACCAGACGATTTTGGCCTTGGGGTGCTTTTGCTTAATGAGGCGGGTGAAGCTGTAGAGGTCGCGGAACCACTCGCTGCGATGGCAGATATCGCCTTGGCGGGAGGCGATGGGATCATTTCCCTGACCGCGGGTTTCGGCGGCGTAGACGGCGGTGCCGGGGAAGTCAGAAAGAAGGTGCTCGGCGAGCGGGCGGTAATCAGAGGCCGCTCCGGAGATGCCATGGACGGCGATGAGGACGAGCTCAGGTTCGCTTTTTGGCAGCCATTCGGTGAAGGGCAGGACGTCGCCATCAAAGCTATGAAGTGAGTTTTTTTCGAGTCGGATGGAGTCAGGCACGGCGAGCGAGGGGGTGCAGTGAGCGAGGAGGAAACAAGATGCCAGCGCGAAAAGAGAGCGAAGCAAGCGCGGCGACATGTTCAGAGAATGACGGTTGAAGTGAGAGATGGACACTGAAAAAATTGAACAAAAGTTAACTATGGGGTTCTCAGAGAGCGAAACCTTGTCGTCTCATTTTATGAAAAAATATATCCTCGCATTTCTTCTCCTGTCGCTTTCTTCCGTTTTTGCCGTGATCAAGACAGGGGATGTTTTGGTCCTGAGTATCAAGGGGGTGCCTGAGGCGGAGCAGGGAAGCATCGAAGGGGAATATGTGGTGGGAAAAGATGGGCAGATTAAGGTGCCGATCGCGGATGTGATGGTGAGCGCACGTGGGTTGGAGTTCGAGGAGCTGGCGCGTGCGGTGGAGAATGCTTACAAGAAGGCGGGGATTTATAGCCGCCCGACGATTACAGTGCGGGGTGACTCCTCTACTCCAAGTCGTCTCATCGTGAGTGTCGGTGGGCGGGTGCGCCGCGCTGGTTCAATTCCATTTCGCTCGGGGATGACGCTTTTACAGGCGATCCAAGCGGCGGGGGATATGGATCAGTTTGGCACGAAGAAGCGGATCTTTGTCACGCGGGGGAAAGAAGCGTGGAAGATGGATCTTCGGAAGAAGGAAGTGCAGCAGTTTAAGCTCAAGCCGGAAGATACGATCGTGGTGGATCAGAAGGGGACTTTTGATAGGGAGTAGATGTCGAGGTCTCCTCTAGCCCAAGGGGCTTAAGTCGTTGAGCCCAGGGTTGCGCAGCTACCCTGGGAATGGAGGATAAAGTGGTCATCAACACCAAAGGTGTTGCGTCGGATCGAAGGGCGTGGCGGCGATGGACGCAACCCCGATTGGGGTTGGGGAATCTGGGAGGATTAGTCCTAGGGTAGCCTGCGGTAACCCTAGGCTGAAAGACGTAACGCCTTTGGGGTATTTTTTTTACTGCGCCTTCAGGTTTTTGAGCAGGTCGCGGTATTCTGGGATCTGCTTGACGGCGTCGGGGGTGCCGATTCCTTGGAGGGCGGCGATGACTTTTTCGGTGGCGGTGATTTTTCGGTCACGCTCTTTGGCGTAGAGGCTTTCTACGACAACGTAGTGGCGGAGGGCTTCTTGGGGTTTCTTGGCGGCCATGTCGATGTCTCCGGCATGCAGGCGGAGGTCGAGGTTGAGTTCACCTTTGGGGTGAAGGTCGAGGGCGTCTGAAGCGGCTTGGCGGGCGTCGTTGAATTGCTTGAGATCGGTGTGGGCGAGGGATTTTTGATAGAGGGTCTCGGCCTTGCGATAGGGATGGGTTTCAATTTTGAGGCGCTCATCAGCGGCGCGGAGAGCTTCGGCGGGATGTCCGGTTTCCAAAGCGGTGTCTGAGTAAAGTTTCCAGATGAGGGGGTCGACATCTTTGGGATCCTTAAGGCTGTCTCTTAAGAAAGGCCAAGCGCGGGCGTGTTCGCCTTTCTTCGCGAGAGTGGCCCCTAGCCAGCGAACGATGGGTTGTGGGGCTTTGGCCTTGGGATCGGCTTTGCGGAGGAGGTTGATTTCCTTTTCCAAGGTGGTGAGGTCCTCGGCTTGGTAGGCGCTGCGGATGAGAAGAGGACCGACCTGGGTGGCGAATTCCTTAGGGAAGATTTCGCGGGCTTTGCGGAGCTGCGGGACGGCGAGGTCGTATTTCTTCTGGCGGAAATCCTCCCAGCCGAGCCAAAAGTGGGCGGTGGCTTGGACCTTGGGCAAGGTGCCGGGGATGGTGAGGATGCGTTCTTGGATGGCGGTGAAGCGGGGATAGTCTTTTTTCTCCTGATAGATTCCACTGAGTCGCTGGAGGATGGCGGATTGCAGTTTGGGGTCCTTCGTGGATTCAAGAACGGCGGTGTAGTCGACGAGGGCTTCGTCGTCTCGCTTCAGGCGGGAGAGAATCTCAGCGCGCTCAAGACGGAGCGGGATGATGCGTGTGTTGGTGGGGTGGTTTTTCTGAAAAAAGGCGATGGCTGCGAGTGCTTTCTCGTCCTGCTTGGTGGCGAGGTAGCTCTTGGCAAGGTGGTAGCTGACGCCGAGGCGATTGCTGGGATCGATGAGGGTGAGGTCGAGCTTATCGTAGTTTGCGATGGCGCGGCGGTAGTCTTTTTTCTCGTAGTAGTGAGTGGCGAGGAGGAGGCGTGCGGATTGGTAGCGCTTGTCGGTGGTGCGCTCAGCGGCGTAGCGCTTGAGGAAGTTCTCGCCGTCACGAGGGAAGGATTTTTTCCCTGCTTCGTGATCGCGGACGAGGACGCGATAGGTTGCTTGGAAGCCGGTGTCACTCTGCGGCGCAAGGCGAGAAATTTGCTCGTAGAGCTTCAGGACGCGGTCCTTCTTGCCCAGTGCCTCGTAGGACTTGCTTGCCATGATGAGGCGCTGGAGATTTGGTTGCGGCTTGAGCTTGAAGTTTCCTTTTTCAAAGACGGAAACGACCTCGGTAAATTGCTGGGCCTCGAAGTGGAGATTCATGAGGGTGAACTGGGTCTGGCCACGCCATTCCTTGAGGCCAGGATGGACGAAGGCTTTCGCGAACCAAACGAGCGATTGTGCCTTGTCGCCAATCTGCTGAGCGCTGAGTGCGGCTTGCAGGGTGGCATCGGAAGAGATTTCTTGTTTCTTCGATTGGGCGAGCTCAGCAAAGAGAGGGAAGGCGCGGCGGGGGGCCTTGGCTTGCTGATAGAGGCGGGCCTGCGCGAGTTTGGCGGTCTCTTGGTAGGGGTTGCCCTCGTCTTTTAAAATAGCGGCAAGGGAGGATTGGATCAGGGGGCCATTCTTGAGATTATTGAAGCAAAGGAAGCGACGATAGAGCGCCTCGTGACGCACTTTGTCTTGATCGGTGGTGCGAGCGAGGATGACGAACCACTTGGCGGCGTCGGCCCATTTCTTGTTCTCGTAATCATCCGAAGCGAGGTGAAGAGCGGAGCCGGCGACGAACTTGCCGGTCTTCCAGCCGTTGAGGACGGTCTCAAAGCACTGGCGGCTCGCCTTTTCCTCGTCGATCTGGCGGTAGGTCAGGGCGAGGAAATACCATGCGTCGAGAGACTTCTCATCCTCCGGGAAGGAGCGGAGGAAGCGGTCGAACTTTCCTGCGGCCAAGCGATAATCGCGGTCCTTCTTGACGGCGTCTTTTGTCTTGGACGCGCTATTGTAGTAAAGGGTGGCGATATCGAAAATATCCCGTGAGGGCTTCACGGTGAGAGGAGCGGGCGGTGCGACGGAGGGAGGGAGAGGCGCTGGTTGAGCAGGTTCTTGGGCCAAGGCCGTCAAGATGAGGGCGATGGTAAAAAGGAGGGGAGGCCAAGCTTTCATCGATAGGAAGAGGTTCTGCTGAAAAAGCGACACCCGAAAGCGCTTTTTCTATTGTTTTGGAGCGTCGCGGCTCGCAAAGCGGATATTCCAGATGCCCGCCTTGAGGACTTCGTCCATCACTTCGGTCATTGTCTGCCATGAAGTTTCGCCGTCACCGCGGAGTCTCACTGGCTGTTGGTCGGCGCTGCCTTGGCCGGCTGTCTCGGCTGCTTTTACGATGCGTTCAAGCTTCGCTCGAAGTTCTTCTTTGGTATAAGTTTCTCCGCTGATGGTGATGCTGCCCTCTTGGGTGATGTTGATCACGATTTCATTGGCAACGCGAGCGACCTGCGCGCCCTCGGTAGAGGTGGGGACGGCGACCTGGCTGTCTTTTTCCTGCTCCGTGATCTGGTAGGTCACGAGGAAGAAGATGAGCAGCAGGAAGACGATATCAATCATCGGTGCGAGCTGGAAGCTGACCGGTGGTTGGGAGGCGTCGCGGATGCGCATGGCTTTTAGAAAGGGTGGAGTGGCAAGTTAGCCGCGCATTCCTGGAGGGGCGGGAGCGGCCGCGTAGTCATCGGGACTTGCAGGGTTTTCGGCAATAGCCTGAGGCTGGTGGACCTGACCGGCGACGAGCGCGAGAATGTGTGTTCCGGCTGCTTCGAGCTCGCCTAAGTGGCGCTGAACCCGACCACGGAAGTAGGAGTAGAAGACCATCGCCACGATACTGATAACGAGTCCGACGGCGGTTGTGATGAGCGCTTCCCAGATTCCCTCGGCGAGTTGGAGCTGCTTGAGGCCTTCGTTTTTACCTTCGGCGATCTCGATGAAGGACTTGATCATTCCGATCACGGTGCCGAGGAGGCCGACCATGGGAGCAATGCCACCAATGTCTGCAAGGTAGCTAATGCGCTGAGTCAAGACGCCGCCCTGGCGGGAGCCCTCTGCTTCCGCTACTTCACGGATGTCCGTCTGGGTCGCAGTGGGGTTCTTCGTCATGAAATCGAGGGCCTTCTGCGTGATGCGGGCGACGAGTTCGCCACGGCGCTGGGAGTAGGCGATGAGTCCGAGGTAGTCACGCTTGCGAATCATGGACTCGGCATTGTTCATGAACTTATTCGTCACGATCGAGCTGCGTCGGATGGTGAGGAAGTAGAGGAGGATCAGGACAAAGGTGAAGACCGAGAGGGCTCCGAGCGCAATCATGGTGTAACCTCCCTTTGAGAGAAGGGTGATAACGTTGAGGTCGTCTAGGCCATCGCCCTCAGCTCCAAAGGCCAAGGCTGGGAAGAGAAGAAGAAATAAGAAAAGAAAGAGGGCTTTCATTTGATTTAGAAATGGTAGTCGATCAGACTCAGTGTGCAAGCGCTCTGAGAACAGCAGTTGTTCGAGAAAGTCGAGGCGATTACGTTTCTTTGCGCTAAAATCTTCCAACCAATGTCCGAGTTGCCCGCCCTTCGAGCCCGCCTTCCTCAGGTTTCCCGTGAGCCGGGCGTCTATCTGATGAAGGATCGCTTGGGCTCTATTATCTACGTGGGGAAGGCGAAAAATCTTCGGAATCGGCTTAGATCTTACCTTTTACCCTCAGGGAAAAAGCGGGCAGACCTTAAGACACGCGCGCTCATCGACTCCATCTGCGACTTCGAAACCCACGAAGTGCGGAATGAAGAGGAAGCTCTTTTGCTGGAGGTGAAACTTATCAAGCAATACCGGCCGCGCTACAATATCAGCCTCCGTGATGATAAGCGCTTCTACCTTGCGAAGGTGAATCTCAAAGATCGCTGGCCGAAATTCAGCACCACGAGGCTCAAAAAAGACGATGATGCGCGCTATTTCGGTCCCTTTGCTCATTCTACGGCCATCGTGGGCATGGTGGCGTGGCTGAATCGCGAGTTTGGCCTGCGTAGCTGCAGGCCACGGAATCCCGGCGAGAAGGACTACAAGCATTGCAATGCCGACATTATCCGCAATTGCACGGCACCTTGCGTCGGAAAAATCACTCACGAAGCTTATCTCGAAAATGTGCAGCAGGCCTGTGATTTGCTGAGTGGAAAAGGGAAGCGAGAGAGGCTGAAGTCCCTCCGAGAGGAAATGGCGCAGGCCGCTGAGGAGCTCGACTTCGAGCAGGCCGGGCGACTCCGTGATGTCATCTCGAATATCGAGAAAGCACTCATGCCGACGCGTCAGTTTAGCCGAGGGCGAGGGGTGCCCAGCGCTATCAAACCCGTAGAAGATCTGGCGGAACTGGGCGAGTGGCTTGGTCTCGATGGACCGCCGACCCTGATGGAGTGCTTCGATATCTCGAACATCTCAAACACCCATAACGTGGCCTCGATGGTGCGCTTTCGAGACGGGCTTCCCGATAACCAGAATTACCGTCGCTACCGCATTAAGACGGTAGAGGGGCAGGATGACTTCGCGAGTATGGCCGAGGTGGTGCGCCGCCGCTATGGTCGTATTTTAAAAGAAAACATGACTGCGAATCCCGAGGTGGCCTCTGAATCGCAAGAATCGCCCGTGGAAATTCTCCGGCGTCTCTCGGCGGAGGGGAAGAGCCCGATCACTCTGCCCGATCTTGTCATTGTCGATGGTGGAAAAGGTCAGCTCAGTGCCGCCGTCGCCGAACTTCAGCGGCTCGGCCTTCACGGACTTCCCATCGTGGGACTGGCGAAGCAGCAGGAGGAAATTTTTCAGCCCGGCGTGAGTGAGCCCATCACGATCCCGCACGATCTCGGAGCACTGAAGCTCATGCAGCGCATCCGAGATGAAGCTCACCGCTTCGCCAATGGCTATAACGAACTCCTCCTAAGCAAGCGGATGAAAGAAAGTCGTCTCGATGACTGTCCAGGGATCTCTCCGGCGAAAAAGAAACTCCTTTTGACAAAGTTCGGCTCGGTGAAGAGGCTCTCGAAAGCGACTCCCGAAAAAATAGCCGAGATCCCAGGGATCTCGGCCAAATTTGCTAAAACTGTGCTTGAGTTTCTCGGCTAGGAGAGGACTACAAGGTCACTCCGGTAGCTTTGGTGACACCGGCAATCTCGCGAATCTGAGTCATGGTCTCGGCTGCAAGTGGGGCATCAAGCTCGATGACGGTGAGGGCATTTCCGGCCTGCTTATTTCTCGCGAGTGAGAGGTTGGCGATGTTTGCCTCGGCAGTGCCAAGCGTCATTCCCACGGCACCGACGATTCCTGGGCGGTCGTCATTGAGGACGATCAGGAAGTCGCCTTCGATGTTGGTATCGACATAGAGCTTGTTGATTTCAACGACGCGCGGCGACTTGCCGACCACGGTTCCAGAGACGCGGAAGCGTTCATCTCCCTTGCTCAGCTCCACCACGAGAAGTTCGTTGTATTCCGTCTTCGCATTGATGGTGGACTCGGTGATGTTGATCCCCAGTTCCTTGGCCACGGCGGGTGCGTTGACGATGTTTACTTGGCCATCGGAGCGAGCTGCTTCGAGGAAGGCGGTGAGAGCGCTGCGCGAAATGAGAGCGGTGTCTTTTTCAGCAAGCGGTCCGTGGTAGGAGACGCGGAGGGAGTCCGGATTCGCAGGGCCCAGCTTAGCGAGAAGCTTGCCGAGCGCCTTGGCGATATTGAGATAGGGACCCAGTTCGTTGAGCGCGGCTGCGTCGAGAGAAGGCATGTTGATCGCATTGCGAATCTCGCCGGTGGCGCAGAAGTCGCGGATCTGCTCAGCCACCTGAATGCCGACATTCTCCTGCGCTTCATTGGTCGAAGCACCAAGGTGAGGGGTGAAGGCGATGTGCTTCTTTAGGGTGAAAAGAGGATGGTCGGCAGAAGGGGGCTCTTCTTCGAAGACATCGAGCCCGCATCCGGCGATGTGCCCAGCGTCAATCGACGCCTTGAGAGCGACTTCATCGATCAGGCCACCACGAGCACAGTTGATCACAAGTGCACCCTGATTCATGAGTGCGAGACGTTCCGCATTGATGATGTGCTTAGTGTCCTCCGTCATGGGCACGTGGAGAGTGACGACATCAGCTCCGGTAAGAGCTTCGTCAGGAGTCGCAGCAAGTCTGACCTTCATCTCATCAGCACGGGATTGTGTGAGGAAGGGGTCGTAAGCGACGATCTTCATATTGAAGGCCTGTGCGCGCTTCGCGAACTCGGAACCAATGCGGCCCATGCCGATGACAGCGAGAGTCTTTCCATTGAGCTCGATTCCTTGATTGGCTTTGCGGCCGGCTTTGAAATCACCTGAGATGACCGAAGCGTGACCGGGGGCGATGTTTCGCGCGGTAGCACACATGAGAGTGAAAGCGTGCTCGGCGGTAGAAATGGTATTGCCGGTGGGCGTGTTCATCACGATCACGCCGTGCGAATTGGCCGCGTCACGATCGATGTTATCGACTCCGACACCCGCACGGCCAACGGCCTTAAGCTTGGTCGCAGCGGCGAGAACCTCAGGAGTGACCTTGGTCTGAGATCGGACCACGAGAGCATCGTAATCGCCGATGATGGCGATGAGTTCCTCGGGAGAGAGACCTACTTTGAAGTCTGCAGTGATGTCAGGGTGAGCATTGAGAAGCTCAACACCTTTTTCGGAAATGGGGTCGGAGACCAGAACTCTGCTTGGCATGAGGCTGAAGCGGTAGCGCAGAGATGACAGGAACGCAAGAGTTGGCGCTTGAAAATACTCCGTCACTCTGAAATATCCCCGCCATATGTGCGACAATCCTGATATGCGTAAGTTTTCCTCGAAGGTTCTAGACGGCCCCGACCGTGCGCCCAGCCGCGCGATGCTCTACCCTGTGGGCTTTGATAAAGACGATTTCAGTAAGCCGAAAGTCGGTGTCGCTTCGACTTGGAGTCAGGTCACGCCTTGTAACTTCCATATCGATGCACTCGCTAAGGAATCGGCAAAAGGGGTCGATGCTGCCGGAGGAAAGTCCGTTATTTTTAACACCATCACCATTTCTGATGGTATTTCAATGGGCACGGAAGGGATGAAATATTCCCTCGTGAGTCGGGAAGTCATCGCTGATTCCATCGAAACCGTTGTCGGTTGTGAGGGAATGGATGGCTACGTCGCAATCGGCGGCTGTGACAAGAACATGCCTGCTTGCATCATGGCGATGGCGCGCATGAATCGTCCGGCTGTCTTCGTCTATGGCGGCACTATTTTACCCGGCTGTGCGACAGTGAAAGGGGAGGAGAAAGACCTCGATATCGTTTCGGTCTTCGAGGCGGTCGGCAAGCACGCCAATGGCGAGTTCTCCGATGAGGAGCTTCAGACCATCGAGGAGCAAGCCATCCCGGGACCGGGTTCTTGTGGTGGTATGTATACCGCGAACACGATGGCGAGCGCGATCGAAGCGCTCGGCATGAGTCTTCCTAATAGCTCCGCTCAGACAGCTATCGGGGATGACAAAAAGCGCGACTCTTTTGACGCAGGAGCGGCCGTTCTTCACCTTCTCGAGCGCGGTATTAAGCCACGCGACATCATGACGCGTGAGGCTTTTGAAAATGCCATCACGGTGGTCATCACTCTTGGTGGATCGACTAATGCCGTTCTCCACCTTCTTGCGATGGCCCATTGCGCGGATGTTGAGCTGAGCATCGATGACTTTACTGAAATTGGTAAAAGAGTTCCTGTTCTCGCGGACCTCAAACCGAGTGGCAAATATGTCATGGCTGAGCTTGTCAAAATCGGCGGCATCATTCCTCTCATGAAGACGCTCCTTGCTGAAGGCCTTCTTCATGGCGACTGCATGACAGTTACTGGTAAGACGATGGCGGAGAACCTCGCGAACTCACCTCTGGAATATCCGGAAGGGCAGGACATCGTCCGCCCACTGAGCAATCCGGTGAAAAAGGACAGTCATCTCCGCATCCTCTACGGAAACCTCGCCCCGACCGGTTCGGTGGCTAAGATTTCAGGAAAAGAAGGCCTCACCTTTACGGGGCGTGCTCGTGTCTTTGATTCTGAAGAAGCGGGAATGAAGTCGATTCTTGCAGGCGAGATCGTCGCGGGAGATGTCATCGTCATTCGCCGTGAAGGACCTAAGGGCGGGCCTGGAATGCGCGAGATGCTCGGGCCAACAGCCGCTGTCATGGGTCGCGGACTGGGAGATAAAGTAGCGCTCATCACCGATGGTCGTTTCTCAGGTGGGAGCCACGGGTTCGTGGTGGGACACATCACTCCGGAAGCTTTCGATGGCGGCCCGATCGGTCTTCTTGCGGAAGGGGACATCATCACGATCGATGCTGATAAGAACGAGATCTCCACTGATGCTGATCTCGAATCACGTCGTGCAAGCTGGGTTCAGCCGAAGCCTCACTACACTCGTGGAGTCCTCGCGAAATATGCAAAGCTCGTCACGAGCGCGAGCGAGGGCGCAGTGACTGATAAGTAGAGTGTAAAATCTTAACGACTGAGACAGTCATCAACCACGGGTTTCGATCCGTGGTTTTTTATTTTTGTGATGTGCTGAAGGCACAGCAGAGAAAAGCCTAGGCTTTGATCCGTCCTCCCTTCAGGACGGCGAGAGCCGCTATCTGAAAATGTAATCCGCGATCACCATGCGGTGATCGGAGTCGTCGAGTCGCACTGCTTTCGAGCGAATCGGAATCAGCTTGCTGGAGGAGAAGATGTGGTCGATCCGCAGCAGCGGAAGCGAGCGGTGGTAGGTGTTTCCCCAGCCGGTTCCGACTTCTTCGAAGGCATCGGTGAAATCATTTCCGAGGAGTTTGTAGACAGCGTCATTTGCGGGAGCATTGAAGTCGCCAGCGACGAGGGCGGGAAGGCGGGGGTAGGCCGTCTTTTGCCGGAGGAGAGCCATCTCATAGGTTAATTCAATTTGCCGAAGCTCTCGGTTGATCCGGTGCTCTTGCCACGCATTTCGTTCCCAGAGTCGGAGGTTGGTCGAGGCCCCCTGAAGGTGAACATTCATGAGCTGCACCGTCTCGCCCCGTGCAAGTTTTACGGTGAGAAGCTGGCAGCGATGTTTCAGCACCGGGACTTCAAATTCGATCTTTCCATTGACCACCACGGCACAGGATTTTCGACCATTGAAGCGATAGTCGCCTTGGCCATCGTAGATCTCATCGATCAGCTTCTTGAGTCGATAAGTGTGGGGGATTTCTTGCAGGAAAATGATATCCGGCTTGTAAGGAGCGGCCACTTTGTAGGGATCGGTGCGCCGGGCACAATTCAGCGTGAGGACACGGAGGACTTGTCCGCGAGCGTGTGGCTTCGCCTTTCCGACCTCCA
This sequence comes from Akkermansiaceae bacterium, assembly GCA_023299815.1. GTDB lineage: Bacteria > Verrucomicrobiota > Verrucomicrobiia > Verrucomicrobiales > Akkermansiaceae > SW10. The sequence continues at coordinate 518 of JALZWA010000151.1, read as the reverse complement.
GCTCTGGTTGGCCGAGTCGTCCGAGTGAGCTGGATTCATCAGCAAAGACTAAGACGGTGAAACTCCAGATGAGGCTGATGATCAGCGAGAGTCGTCCACGAAAGAAGACAAAGGCGGTGCCCGCCAAAAGAAGTCCGATGATGCCCCAGACCCAGATTGGAAAAACCGTGAAAGCAGCAAAGCGATCCGGGAGCCTCACATAGAGGACAAGGGTGAAGAGATGCAGAGCCAAGGAAAGGCCAAGCAACGTCAACGACACAGGGTGCCATGGACGACGGTAAATCATCAAGTGGGTGGTATGGGTGTAAGGGCGGGTGAGGCGTCTTCAGGAAATAAGTCGACCTTTGAAGACTTCAAGGGCGGCCTGGATGAGCGGGTCATCATGAAAATCGTTCTGCGGAGGTTCTTCAGTCTCTTTTTTCTCCTCCGCCGTGGGCTCGGGGTTCAGCATGGGTGCGGGTTCTGGCTCGGGCTGGATCGCGACCTCTGGAGCGGCTGCGATGAGGGCATCGATCCCT
>JALZWA010000150.1 GCA_023299815.1 Akkermansiaceae bacterium | reverse complement strand
ACATTACTAATCAGATAGAAAGCCGCCGTATCAACCCTTAGAACAAGATCACCTAAAGACACCGGAAGGAACGATTCAGCAGAAATCTTCTGATATTCACTTGCAGAAAAATCACCTTCGGGGCCGATCAGCACTCGGATGGAGCCCTTTCCATCTAGACGAGGAAGAACGTCGCGTAAGGGCTGACTCTCCTCAGTCAGTGCCGCCACCAATTCTAAATCGGCGGACTCACGCACCTGAAGCCATTCTGAGAAAGAGCGCGGCGGGAGCACTTCAGGAAGCCAGTCCTGGCCGCATTGCTTGCTCGCTTCGAGCGCGAGGCGATTCCACTTCTCGTTTTTTTTGACGACGTCTTTTCCATCGATCCGCACCATTCCCTGATCAGTCATGAGAGGTTGGATGCGCGAGACGCCAAGCTCGACCGATTTTTGAATAATGAGATCGAAGGTCTTTCCCTTCGGGATTCCTACGGCGAGCTCGACTTGAACTCCCCTCTCGCTAAATTTCTCTTCCGAGATTTCTAGCAGCACTTCATTTGCCGATAGCCCAGAGATCTCAGCTTGCGCAGATCTGCCTCGGCCATCGAAGACGCAGATCGAATCCCCCACCCGCTTGCGCATGACGCGCCGGCAGTGGTGAGCCTCTTCTCCACTCAGTGAAAAAGGGGGCTTCCACTCAGCGGGAGAAATCCAAAAGCGATCCATGAAGGAACCTTACAGGTCGAAGAAGCCCTTGGCTTTCTCAAAAAACGATTCCTGCATCGGCGAGTTCTTTTCTCCGATGGACTCCGTGAACTCGGTGAGCTTCTCTTTCTGCTCGCGGTTGAGCTTCGTGGGAACCTCGACTTGGACCTCGATATTAAGCGCGCCTTTTCCACGACCCGAAAGCGTAGGCATGCCACGATCACGGAGGCGGAAGGTCGTTCCACCCTGCGTTCCAGCAGGCACCTTGATGGTCGCAGGACCAGTGAGCGTGGGCACTTCCAGCTCGCCACCGAGAGCGGCGGTCGAGAATGGTAACGGGACTTCGCAGAAGAGCTCCTCTGAGTCGCGTTGGAAAATGGCGTGCTCACGGAGATGAAGGAAAACGTAAAGGTCTCCCGCAGGTCCGCCACGGAGTCCGGCGTCACCTTTTCCAGTGGAACGGAGACGAGTCCCATCATCAACTCCCGCAGGGATGCGGATACTGACGCGCTCGGCTTCTTGCCTACGACCCTCGCCACTACAATCCCCGCATGGGTCGGAAATCACTTGGCCAGCACCGCGACACTCAGGGCAGGTGCTTTGCTGGATGAAGATGCCCGCTTGGCGCGCCACTGCGCCTTGGCCGCCACAAGTAGCACACGTCTTAGCGCCGCCGCCTTTGCTCTTAGATCCAGTGCCGGAGCAGGTGGAGCAAGAGGCTGACTTTTCGATTTCGAGTTCTTTTTCGACTCCGCTCGCCGCTTCTTCGAGAGAGATTTCGAGGTCGTAGCGGAGATCGCTGCCTCGCTTTTGAGCAGAAGCACCACCACCGCGTCGCCCGCCGCCTCCGAAGAGGTCATCGAACATGCTGCCGCCACCTCCGCCGCCGCCGAAGACTTGGCTAAAGATGTCCATGGGATCGTGACCACCTCTGCGGCCTCCGCCACCGCCGCCCTCGAAGGCAGCGTGGCCGTAGCGATCGTAAGCAGCGCGCTTGTCCTCGTCTCCGAGTGCTTCGTAGGCTGCGCCGATCTCTTTGAATTTCTCCTCGGCCTTGGGATCATCGGGATTTTGATCCGGATGATGCTTCATCGCAGCTTTGCGATAAGCTTTCTTAATCTCGCTTTGGTCCGCGCCTTTTGACACGCCCAGCACATCGTAAAAATCTTGTGGCATTATTCGGAGTCCTCAGTTGGGGTTTCAGGAGCCTTGGCTACGATCACCGCCGCGGCGCGCACGAGGCGGTCGTGCATAGTATAACCCTTCCGCTTCACGAAGAGGATCTCGCCCGCTTCGGCTCCTTCCTTTTCTTCCTCCGCGACTGCCTCGTGGAGATTCGGATCAAAGACGCCGCTCGCAGCGACCTCCTTGAGCCCTTGAGCTGCTAAGAAATCTTCGAGCTGGCCCTTCACCATCGCCATTCCCTTATAAATCATCGAGTCCTGCTCCTGCTCGGCCATTTGCAGACCCATCGAGAAGTTATCAAAAACGGGAAGAAGTTCCTCTACGAGACCGGAGCGAGCAAAGCGGAGGTCTTCAGAGCGCTCGCGCGCCATGCGCTTACGGTAGTTCTCGAGGTCAGCGGCGGTGCGGAGAGCTGTCTCCTTCCACTTGGCCGCTTCTTGTTCCGGAGTCAGGGGAATCTCTTCCACCACTTCCGTTTCGACTTCTTCCGCAGGGGTTTCCTCAGAAGCCTCGACCGCTGCCTCATCGGTAGCGGGGAGCTCTTCTTCGGTCACTTCAGGTTCCTGAGCGCTTTCTTGCATGGCGGAACCAATAGCGAGCTAGGCTAAATCGTCAACTCCTACCTTAATTAGGAAACTTTCTGATTCAAAGGTGACGCCCTTTAAAAAAAGGGATTTGCTCAGGGCTGGACCACTTATTTCAAGCGTCTCCCCGTTCTCCAGCGCAACAAACCCAGGAAGTAGCTTCCCAAAACCACCCTCAATCCAACCCGCCTGCGGCATCATGGTGGTCGTCTCATAATCAGGATGCGGGATCGAGTAGCTGATGACCCGGCCTTGGGCGACGAGCCCGGTCTGGAGCCATTCGCTTGAGGAGCCATCGAGCACCAGATGGCGCACGCCTTTTTCACGGAGTCTTTTCAAGAGCCCCACCCTCTCACTGCGGAGAATGACAAGATCGATCCGCTCGCGCGAAACGATAGAAAGGAAGTCGTCATCCCCTCCCTCGCAAAAGGCGACCTTCGCATCAACCAAGCGTGCCCAAAGAATCCCGAGAATCCCGCACTCTTCCGCATCCTGATCCCAATCAATGAGAACACGCTTCTTCCGGCTCGCAAGATTCACCTGATTGAGCTGGAGCGCATTGGTCCGCATCTGCTTTCCGGTCGTATCATCCGCCCAGCACTTTGCCATCATCTCACTCCAACCCGTGGGCAGATCAGTAAGAACCTTCGGCTCACAAAATGAGGGCCCTTTAAAATCCTCCGCCCGATCCGCCACCGTGAGGGTCGAGAGCCGATGGAATTCCTCAGCAAGCTTGGGACCTGCCAATTCCGAAACCTCCTTCGGCTCACTGAAAGCCACGCTCACTCCATAAGGAATCTTGCGCGGCCCCTTCCCGAGGAATTTACTTCCCTCAAATGACCACATCGATCCCCAGAGCCCATCCATATAAGCCGCGATCACTGGGCACTTTGCTTTCCGGGCGATCATTTCAAAACCGCGCTTAATCTCAGAAAGCCCACCACTGCGGGACAGCTGCCCTTCGGGGAAAATGCACACGATATCACCTTCCTCGATCGCCTCCTTCGCCACGCGGATCG
>JALZWA010000149.1 GCA_023299815.1 Akkermansiaceae bacterium | reverse complement strand
AGCAGAACAGTAAGGATCATTTAGCCCAACGGAGTTGGGATTGAATGCATCCCCCTATTTCCCCCTTCATAGGCTTTGGATAGTCTACCGATCGTTTGAATACCCCGTCAAGAATCAAGTCCTGATGGTGGGAGGCTCATTGTGCTCCGCAACTCGACGCCCATGCCCTCTCCCTTCTATTCTACATCATCAAACCACTCATCATCTGGGTCAAATGCTGGAATGGGGATATTAACGATCCGCATCTTACCCACAGCTCGATGCCGACACCCCGGTTTAATGAAAACTGAAGTCATGGGCTTCACGGGAACCAATTCGCCATCAAGCTCCATATGCCCCTCACCCTCAAGAATGAGGTAAATCTCGGTAAGCTTTTTATGGTAGTGCGTCCTACTATCCTTCGAAATATCTACCATGTGAATGGTAGCGACAGGATTATCAGGAGTGGTGAATGCGCGGCGAGTGGTCCCGCAAGGGCATTGCGCAGACTCTAATTCATCAAGCTGTTCAATATAGTAATTCTTCATTTTCTTCTATTCAACAGTGAGGCTCATCCCGCCCAGTGGGACTGGGGTTTTGCACATCCTTTCCTCCCCCCTCATTGGCCTAGGTTACTCTATCGACCACTAGAATACCCCGTCAAGATTCAAGTCCGCTGGGGAATTTCTTCCTGAGCTCAACTCACCATCTTAACAGGGTTAAAAGAACTCCTCGGCTGATTCGGCGGCGCTCACGAGCTGAACTCATTTCTTGAGAAATGGCTTCACTGCGCTCAAGCTCAAGCATCATGAACCCCCTCGCAGATGCTCAGACGGTGATCTCAGTCGCCGAGTGGCAGGAGCGCGCGGCGCGCTATCGCGAGAAGGTGAAGGAGGTGACGGTCCCCTTGCGAGAGCGGAAGTCTCGGCACGAGAAGCATCCGGTCTACGACTTTCTCCACACTTATTATTCTTTCTCAATGGGACGGCTGGAGCGCTGGTTTCCCGGAGTAGGGGTGACGCTGGAAGATGACCCCGAGGGCGATTTCCCGGAGAACTCTTTCCGCCGAGAAGAGGGCCGCGCTTGGACTGACGCTTCTCTCCTCACGGAGAAAGGTCGCCAGCGGCTGGAATGGATTCTTAATCTTCTGAAGCGGACGCAGGGACGCCCACCCCACCTTGCCTGCCACGGGCTGCACGAGTGGGCCATGGTTTACTCAGGCGCGGATGTGCGACACCGGGAGAGTGTGCCGCTGAGACTCCCGCAGGCGAAGATCGACTCCCTCGTTTCCTCCCGCCCCATTGCTTGCTCGCACTACGATGCCTTCCGCTTTTTTTCACCTGATGCGGTGCCCTTTAACAAACTCTCCCCCACTCTGCTGACGCGGGAGGAGAACGAGCAACCGGGCTGCATCCACGTGAATATGGATCTCTACAAGTGGGCTTATAAAAGTTCGCCCTGGATCGCGTCTGAGCTGCTTGCCGAGGCGCTCTTTCTTGCGATCGAGGCTCGCGAGATCGACATGCGCGCCTCGCCCTACGATCTAACGGCTTATGGCTACGAGCCGATCTGCGTGGAAATCCCCGAGGGCCGACGCGACTACGAGAAGCACCAACACGCCCTCTTTTTAAAAGGGCTCAGGCTTCGTGCGCGACTCATTGATTCTCTGACTGCTATCCTAGCAGCTTCCTCCTAGAGGCCCTCAGCAGTCTTCTTCCGCTTCTGGAATGCCGCACTTTTCCTTATCGAGGCAATCGGTGTGCTTCGTTGTCAGATGGAGAACCACTTGGCTCGCCTCGACCTCTACGGCATCCAGCGGGTATTGAGAAATGACCCCTTGTTCATACTCGATCTCGATAGGGAGAAAATCACCCGCGAGGACCTTTCCGCCGAGCTTGATAATGGAGAGAAGCTTCTCGGTGCTGATGCGGTGATCGAAATCCGTGGCAACCCAAGCCTGAAGCAGGCAGCAGGTATTGACGCGCTGCGTGCCTCCGCAGTCGATAAAGTCCTTCCGGAGCATTCCGACCTCGGTGACATGGAAGTGCTCGGGCACGGCATCTCCCTGCGGAAGAATGAGCACGACCTCCTTGCCGGGGTTCTCCTCGAGGGTCGCTTTGAGCTTTTTGACATCAATCATTTGCCGAGAGCTTCGATGAGGATGCCTTAAAGTCCAGTTTTGAAGTGGTTTAGAGTTTCAATTTCTCGGATTTAGGATTTTTCTCATCCCATGATTCCAAACGTCCTCGCCGAACGCTACGCCGCTGCCCAAATCCGCCAGATCTGGTCGCCCGAGGGTCGCATCGTTCTGGAGCGTGACTTTTGGATCGCGGTGATGAAAGGCCAGCAGACTCTCGGCCTTGATATTCCAGCCGAGGCAATCTCTGCCTACGAGTCAGTCAAGGATCAGGTGAACCTCGCAGCCATCGATGAGCGCGAGCGCATCACGCGTCACGATGTCAAAGCACGGATCGAGGAGTTCAATGAACTCGCTGGTCACGAGCACATTCACAAAGGACTGACCTCGCGCGACCTCACTGAGAACGTGGAGCAGCTCCAAGTCTACCGCTCGCTAGAAGTGATCCGCGACAAATCAGTGGCGGTGCTTGCCCGACTTTCCGAGCGCTCCACACAGTGGGCCGATCTCATGATCACGGCCCGCACGCACAACGTGGCAGCTCAGCCCACGACCTTCGGCAAGCGACTCTCGATGTTTGGCGAGGAAATCCTCAGCGCAGTGCAGAACCTCGAATCCGTGCTCAACTCCTACCCTGTCCGCGGCCTTAAAGGCGCAGTGGGAACTCAGATGGATCAGGTTTCTCTCTTCAATGGCGACATTGAAAAAGTGGCGGCCCTCGACGAGCAAGTCCGCTCCCACCTCGGCTTACCGCAAGCCTGGACCAATGTCGGTCAGGTCTACCCGCGCTCGCTCGACTTCCGCGTGGTGGGAGCACTTGTCGACCTCGCCTCCGGACCTTCCTCTTTGGCAAAAACTCTCCGACTCATGGCGGGCCATGAAACTGCTTCTGAAGGGTTCGCGAAAGGCCAGACCGGTTCTTCCGCGATGCCGCATAAGATGAACTCTCGCTCCTGCGAGCGGGTGAACGGCTTCCACGCCATTCTCAAAGGTCACCTTACCATGGCATCGAACCTCGCAGGCGATCAGTGGAACGAGGGCGATGTCTCCTGCTCCGTGGTGCGCCGCGTGATGCTTCCCGATGCCTTCTATGCTATCGATGGACTCTACGAAACCTTCCTCACCATTCTTGGCCAGATGGACGCCTACCCTGCCGTCATCGAGAAAGAGAATGCCCACTACCTCCCCTTCCTCCTCACCACCACCATCATGATGGAAGCAGTGAAAGCAGGCGTGGGACGCGAGACCGCTCACGAGGCCATCAAGGAGCACGCCGTGGCCACGGTTCATGACCTCCGCAATGGAGTCGCTTCTACCAATAATCTCCTAGAGCGCCTCGCCGCTGATGATCGCTTGCCACTTGATGACGCTCAGCTGGCAGGGATTCTCGAAGCGGGCCGCAGCAACGTGGGCCTCGCGAAGCAGCAAGTGGCTCACTTTGGAAAAGCGATTGCGGACCTTTGCGCAGCCCACCCCGGCGCTGCTGACTACTCCCCCGGATCTATTCTCTAACAGAGTCCGATAAATCAGAGGCTACTTCGCAAGCTTCGTGCTCAGCTCACTTAGAAAGCGAAAGAAATCAGCCTTAATTTCAGGGTAGATTTTATATATTTTTACCTTATTAGGAAAAATTAAAACCATTCTTGATCGATCTCTAACAAGAACTTAGAAAGGCAATCGATTCTGTTAGATTAGTCAAACAGAGATACCACCCTACCACAGAGCAGACTTCCACCCAAGTCAACCGATCCAGTGAGGTGACATCGATCTTCGCATTATGCATTTTTTAAGAAACACGGGGATAGTCCGAGCAATGCGCATAAGTTCGCTCTGCTTTGCTGCGGCTTATGGGGCGGGGGCTTTAGCCTTGGTATTTTTGGGGTTCTCTTTTTATGAAAAAGAAGTTCAGTTTCTTTATTTCACTGGGGCCTTTGCCGGTGCGTCAATCATCACGGGATTCCTAGCTCTCCTGACGGGAACAAAATGCCAGTGTCAGCTCTGTCAGGTTTCTCTGATGTCGTATCAAAAATACTCCAAGCACCGTAATGCGAAGCGCTTACTCGGCAGCTACCGCCTCAAGCTGTCCCTCTCAGTGCTCACTTTGAATCGTTACATCTGCGGCAGCTGCGGAGAGACTTTCTCTTGCAATGTCCCTGAAATTTTCAAAAAACCTCAGCAAGAGCCGGAAGTAAATGCTACCATAAGCCAGCTCAACCCTGTTCGCAGGTCTCTCAAACCCGGGGCTCTACCAGGCAAAAAACACTTCAAATAGAATCTATTCGTAAGTTTCTCTGAAAATCGGAGGATATCAGACGTCATAGAGAAGTCCTACTCTCCTTTATCACGCCATGCACCGCCTCCGGCATCACCGACTCGCTCGGAAACTAAAATTCACCAGCCTCGTTACCGTCGCTGGAACGATTTCGATTTTCGTATTCGCGACCATGGTCATCGCGACATTTTTCTTCCGTGAGATACACTTCGCGATCGGGACTGGCATCAGCCTCACCTGCATGGTGCTCTTTTGGGCTTTCATCCTAGCGACAGGCGGATCATGTCGCTGCCAGCTCTGCCAAGCTCCGATGATGGCGCAGCGCAAGTGCTCCCGGCATCGCAAAGCCAAGAAATCTCTCGGAAGCTATCGCCTGAAGCTAGCGACCTCTTTCCTCTTCACTGATTCCTACACCTGCCCCTTCTGTGGAGAGTCTTTCACAAGCCAAGTTGTGGAAAAATCAATTCTCCCTGTATCAACGGAAGAAATGAGAGGCAAAGTAACCCTGCCGATGAGCCACGCGAGAGCCAATGAGCCAACTCGGAGAACTCAGCCTCCTGCAGAAGGTTCCGCTCCCACCTCACACAGGAGAGCCACTTAGTCTCCCTGCCTGACCTCGGGATCGATGTCGATCGGTGACTTGCTGCTCTTGCTGATATTCTCAATCGTCTCGCCGTCGTCTTGCACCGGGACCACCTTAATATCGACTTGCACAGGAACCGCGCGGAGGCCCTCGATGATTGTTCTTAACTGAGCGATGCTGGCATCTGCGAGATTCTGAGGCCGGGTGAGGCCTTGGCCGATGACTTCTAGTCCGTCGTTGAACTGTGACATTTGGGCGACGACTCGTGCGACGGGATCGTTCTCCCCTGCTCCACCGAGAAGCTTCTGTTTGCCGAAGTCTTTCTTGATCTGTTCCCAGCGCTCAGACTGCCCGTCGCTGAGTGCATCCTCGAGTTCGTGGAACTTGAGGAGGTTTGCTTCGGCTCCCGTCGTGAGAGTTTGGGATTCATTCTGATAGTGATCGAAGATGAGCAGCTCAACTTCTTCATCCGTCATGAGAGGGATCACCTTTTCGGCAATGCGGGCCATGTTTCGGTAGGAACCTTGCAGCTTGAAGCTGGGCTCCATGCGGTAGGCATCCTCTTGCGC
>JALZWA010000148.1 GCA_023299815.1 Akkermansiaceae bacterium | reverse complement strand
TTCCACTTTGACCACTTGGGAGGGACCCGGGCATTCATGCGGGATGATGCGAATCCGGAGATCATCATGACGCAGACGACTCGGGAGCTGGCCTTTGACACTTATCGTAAGACAGTCCCCCACCCTGAGAATCCTGGGCTTTCGATCTCGGCGCTGAATAAGTGGGGCGGTTATCTTTCTGATGCTTCGGCGATTATTACGGACGAGGAGAAGCCTCTGAAACTGGACCTCGGGGGGCGGACGGTGACGATCACGCCGATGCGGGGTCACACGGCGAGCGATCTGGTGATTACGGATGATCTGAGTGGGACGACTTTTGCGGGGGATCTGGTGTGGGATGGGATTTTCCCGAACTTTATGTCGTCGTCTCCTTCACAGTGGATCAAGTCGGTCGGGAGTATTCTTGAGAAGACGGAGAGGACGATCGTGCCGGGGCATGGCAGTGTTCAGAAGGCGCACTCCCCTTCTGCGAAATCTTATCGCAGCCTCTTGGCGGAGATTGAAAAACACGCTCGGGAGAGTCAGACGAGGGGGATCTCTTCTGATCAGGCGGCGAAGGAGTTTCAGCTCTCGGAATCGCTGGGTGACTATCGCTATTTCCGCAATGGCTTCCATGAGATCGCGATGGCGGCGTGGTATCGGGAGCTTTCCGAATAAAGGACGAGGCTCATTCGTCATTTTCTGATGGATCACCTCTCATATCCTTATCAAAGTTCCTGGGTGAAGAATTTTTTTCGTCGTTTCTGCTGGCTCGTGGTGATTCTTGCGGTGCTCTTTTTTGGCGGCTGGGGATTTGAGAACATCCGTGGCGGCGGTGAGTGGCGGAAGGCAAAGGAACGGGCGGCGCGGATGGGGGTAAGCCTGAAGCTGGAGGATTATGCGGCGGAGGAGATTCCCGAGGGTGAGAGCTTGATGGAAGATCCGGTTTTTCTGGCGGAGTGGAATGGGGAGATCGAGCCGGTGCTTGACCGAATTACTCATATGGCGCTGGAGGGGGTGGGAACGAAAGGGGTCCGTGCAGGCGCAGTCTGGAGAGGAAAACCCTTTGACTATCGGCAGTATTTTGAGGAGGAGATCAGCGAGGCCGAGGCGGTGCGGAGATTGGATAAGATTTATCAACCGATCGCAACACGATTAGAGAAGCTGGGCCAGGTTGTGCTGGCAAAACCGAAACAAGGTCTCGGAGTGCGGACGGAGGATATCTTCGAACCTAATGGAGTCCTTCGCCTTAAGAAAATAGCGAATGCCTTCCAAGAATTCGCACGGATCTCTCTTCGGAAAGGAGAACCTGAAAAGGCAGTGTGGGCATACGAAGTTATTGTGCGACTTGGAGAGAATTTTTCAGAGCCTGCATTGATTGACCTACTCGTGAGTAACTCTGTGAAAGGGCTCGGAGACAGAATCATCTGGGACGGCATCTGGCTTCATAAATGGGATCGCAAGCAGCTTAATCGCTTGGCCGCTCTTATTCAGACCGATCCAGACTACGATGCCTTAGAAAAGACACTGAAATACGAAGCTGCCTCTGTGAGCCCCTTGATGGATCAGGCAGAAGAAATGCACCAAAAGTGGCGGGAACTTTGGGACGGAGATGACCCTTCTGAGCTTCGAGATCGTGTCGCAGATTGGATGGCCTACCGCGGGCCATCAGGATGGCAAGACTGGCGAAAGGCGACGATGCTGAATGCTTATTTAGATTCATTTAATCAACGCCCCGAATGGGAAGCTCCTGGCAAAAAAGGGATGGTATACTCCGACAAGGATAAGCGACCACTTCATCCATTAAGCGCGGTGCGGAGCACAGAGGAGCAGATGGGCGGCTTACTGTCTTCAGTGCAGGAGCGAACTACTCTTTCGCGGCTGGCACGCATTGCCATTGAGCTTGAGAAATACCGGCTTCAGAAGAAGCGCTACCCTGAGAGCTTGGATGAGTTAAATGTCACCTTTTCAATCCAAGATCTAACGGATCCGAAGGGGCGAGAACTGAAGTATGAGAAGACGGGAAGCTACTTCCACCTCTGGTCAGAATTTGGACGGGAAAAAGACAGACCATCGGAATTTGAATGGAAGTTTGCGAAGTCTGGAGGCTGAGAGATGGAGCTTGCTTGAGGGGCGTGGTTGATTAGCGGCGAGGCGCCGCGGCTCCTTTGCGCTGCGCGCTTATTGCGGAGGGTGGGAAAGGAGTGGTGGCGCCTCGCCGCATCGGACGACAGGGGGTCGGAGGGTAGCAGAGGTTGGGGGCGGGGAGGACAACCGGGACGGGTTATCCTACGCTTGCTTGGATTCGGGAATGTAGCCGAGGTTTTTAACCTTGGTTCGTGCGCGGGAGAGACTTACGGATTTTAGAACGGGGGCGCTTAGGATTTCTTTATGATGAGGCGATCGCGAGGGTAGCTAGGCCTACGAACCAAGGTTGGAAACCTCGGCTACTTTTAGTTCCCGAGGCAGTAGAGGTAGCCATTTTTTGATCCGGCGTAGATGCGGCCGTTCCAGACGATGGGGGTGGCGTCGAACATGGGGCCTGCGAGTCTTGCGATGCGCTTGAGCTTGTTGGCGGGGGTGACTTCGTAGAGGTCCATGCCGTTGTCGTAACCTACGATGATTTTGTTCCCGACGAAGAGGGGGGTGGAGATGGAACCGGTGGGAAGTTTTACTTGGTCGAGGACGAGGGGGACGGGGTAATTTTTCTTGAGACGTGGGCCGGGGACGGTGATGCCGGGCTGGAGTTTCTTGTGGTTGATGAGGGTGAGGCGGGCTCCGACATCGACAAAGCAGGCGAGGTCTTTTGAGAGGCTCGAGCTGCTGCGGTGGTTGACGGTGGG
>JALZWA010000147.1 GCA_023299815.1 Akkermansiaceae bacterium | reverse complement strand
CTAGGCCCCGGCGGACGGGGATGCGGCCTGCGGCGTGGGTAGTGGCGCGCTCGATCCACTCATAATATTCAGGCAGATCGGTGGTGAGCATGCGCCAGTCATCAAAGGGCTCAGGGATCTGGGGAGCATGATCTGAGATGCCATATTCACTGACTCCGGCTGCGATAGCGGCATCGATGTAAGCTTCGGGTTCTCCTTCGGCATGGAAACAAAGAGGGGTGTGGGTGTGATAATCGGCAGGCATGGTTCCTTTAATGCGCTTTGACATTGTCGCTGAGGGCTTCGTTATACTAGGTTCCTTTACCGGCGCAAAGCCCACATCACATGTCTGATTCCGCGAGTCTCTTCTCTGCCCCAAATTCTTTCACTAAGCCTCTTTACGAACAGCTTCAGAGGCATCCTAAGCGAATCGTGTTTTCTGATGGGGAAGACCCGCGAATCTTGCGGGTTGCGGAGCAAATGGTGGCGCTGAATCTCGGGATCCCGATTATCTTGGGAAATCGAGCGCGCATTTTGGCGATGGCTGAGGATCTCGGGGTGAAGATGGACTTGGTTCGGGTTATCCAGCCTGATCTCGATTCTGATTTTCAGTTGTTCTGCGATCGCCTAGAGCGCATCGAGCGCTACCGCGGGATTGAGGGGATCAATGCTGCTGAGATCATCTCGAAGCCAGATTACTTCGCGGCAATGATGGTGCAGTATGGACAGGCCGATGCCTGCCTCAGCGGAAATCAATCTACTCCTGCGGGAGTTTTTCGACCTCTTCTTCACTTGATTGCGCCGGATCCGAAGGTTCCTCGTGTCTTCTCGGTGACTGTGCTTGTTTCTGAGACTCTGCCCCATTTCGGAAAAGATGGTGTTTTCTTTCTCTCCGATTGCGGGCTCGTCGCTGAGCCTACCGTGGAGGAGCTCGCGTCTATCGCCGTTGAGACAGGGAAGTTGGCGCATCACTATTTGGGGCGTCGCACACGGGTTGCGCTGCTGAGTCACTCGACTTATGGCACTTCCGCTACTGCTCCTGCTCTGAAGGTGCGGGCTGCCACCGCGCTTGCGCGCGAAAAGGTGTCTGCGCTCGATTTTGAGATCGATGGCGAGATTCAGGCCGATGTCGCTCTTGATGCCGCTGCTGCAGAGGTCAAGCTTCCTGGTGAAGACCGCAAGGATCCTGCTGACGTGCTCGTCTTCCCATCACTGGATGCTGCTCACATTTCTCTCAAGTTACTCCAGCACATCGGAGGGGCTCAAAATTATGGTCAGCTCATTTGTGGTCTGATGCGCCCAGCTGCTCAGGTGCCACGCACCGCAAGTGAAGAGACGATCTTAGGAACGGCTGCAGCTCTTGGCGTAGAGGCGATTAAGTTCCATGATCTTTACCCGAAGGGGTAGATTTGAGAGCTGGATGGCCAAAAAGATAGGTTTTTGAGCAAAAGAAGACCCTGAATGTAAACATTCAGGGTCAACCTATTATTGGTAAGGGGAATTTGTCTGTTCTGGGGGGGGAGGATTAAAGCTTCTTGCGAAGAGCGTCGTATTCCTTGCGGAGCTTATTGAGCTCGGTCTCACGCTCAGAAATCTGATCGAGAAGGTCGGCAAGCTGACGGAGATTGTTTGAGTGGTTAGGGGCAACACGGGTGCCTGATCCAGAACTCATTGCTGCTCCGCCTTGGCGGACCCAGTTGTGAATGGTGAGCTGGGTGATTTCGAAATGCTTGCTCGCATTAGCGACGCCGCCACGACCGTGCGTGACGTTGTAATTGTTTACCCAATTCAGAACTTCAGCTTTCTCTGCAGCGGTGTAGCGCTTGCCTTTTTTGTTAGCCATGGCGTTATGCTATGTCTTGGTGAGTCGCTCGCAAGAGAAATATAGCAACTTTTACAAAAAATTACCTACTTTGTTAGAATATCTAATAATTCCTTGAGGAGATATATGGATTGGTTTGCGCCCTGTTTGACTCGCTCTCTCGGGGTGTATCCTAGGTATCCAAAAAACTTATTTACAAAGGGTTGCGTCTCTAGGTCACTGACACCATCACCAATCATGACGAGCTGAGATGGTTGTGATTCTGCCTTTATTTGTTGAATGATCTCTGGTTTTCCGCCGTTCCGGGTTGTCGGATAATCCTCGTCGAATCCTGAAAAGCTGCCATTTTCTGAAAAATGGAGAGGGACGGCCTCGATGCGCGTGATTCCCAATTCAGCGGCAAGCGGTTCGATGCAGGGAGTAAAGCCTCCGGAAATGATGATGCATTCCCAGCCGTGCTCCTGCAGGGTGCGGATGGTTTCCTTCGCCGTGGGTTCAATCTGCTCGAGATACATTTGGCCTACGAGCGCGCATTGCTCTCGGGTGGGTTGGATGAGATCGAGCCTTTTGGCAAAGACGTCTTCGATCGCGATGCTGCCATCCATCGCTTGCGTGGTGAGGTCTTCCACTTGACGGAAGATGTCGTCCCCAGCGAGACGGGCGAGTTCATCGACACCCTCGATCGCGGAGAGAGTGGAGTCACAATCAAAGGCGATTATTTTTTTCATTAGGAAATGGTGACGGGGGTGAAAAGGGGTGTGAGATTGAATAGGGTGAGCATGTCTTCATTGCGCATGCGCAGGCAGCCATGGGATGCGGGGGTGCCGATGAGGTCTTCGGCATGGGTCCCGTGGAAGTAGATATACCGCTGGTAGGTGTTGTTGTTCGGTTCATCGAGTCCCTCTAGCCAGAAGATGCGGGTGAGGATGGCGTCATTACTTTCTTCACCCTGCCAGACAGAGCGGGGGAGTCGTCCTTTGAAGCTCGTCATGAGCGGGGCGCCGTCGCCGATCTTTTCGCGGATGATAAAGCGGCCGCTGGGAGTCTGATAAGAGCCCTCGCTGAAGCCTACGCCATTCTTCGCGCTCGAGATGGGGGCTTGGAATAAAAGAGACGCGCCGTGATGGAGCGTCACTTGTTGATTTGGGATCGAGACCTCGATCCGGAAATCAACTTCAGGCCATTTGCGGCTCTCGGGGGCGGGCGTCATCGGAGTCGGGGGAGGGTTGCTCACGGTTGGGTTTCTGCGGGCTCATCCCGAGTTTGTCGATGAGGGCGAGGTCTTTTTCTACCGCAGGGTTCTTCGCGGTGAGGAGCTTGTCGCCGTAGAAGATGGAGTTCGCTCCGGCAAAGAAGCAGAGGGTCTGGCCTTCTTCGGTGAGATTGGTGCGGCCAGCGGAGAGTCGGACCTTCGCTTTCGGGATCGCGATGCGGGCGATGGCAATGATGCGGACGAGCTCGAAGATGTCGACGCCCTTGTTCTCCGCCATGGGGGTGCCGGGCATGGGCATGAGTGAGTTGATGGGGACTGACTCGGGTTGCGGGTTGAACTCGGAGACGACCTCGAGCATGCGGAGGCGGTCTTCGGTGTCCTCACCAAGGCCTAAGATACCACCGCAGCAGACGGCCATACCTGCGTCTTGCACATTACGAATGGTGTTGAGGCGGTCTTGGAACGTGTGGGTTGTCACCACGTTTGGATAGTATTCCGGAGAGGTGTCGACGTTGTGATTATATGCGGTGACGCCTGCTTCCTTGAGGGCCTTGGCTTCCTCTGGGCCGACTTCGCCAAGAGTGACGCAGACTTCCATGCCGAGTTCGGAGACGTCATTGATGATGTCGAGGACTTGGTCGAATCGCTTCGTGCCGGAGCGCACGCCACGCCAGGCTGCTCCCATGCAGAAGCGGGTCGAGCCACTATCACGAGCGGCTTCAGCGCGCTTCATGATGTCGCACTTTTCCATGAGGCGCTCGGCATCGACTCCGCTCTTATAGCGGGCAGATTGAGCACAGTAGGAACAGTCCTCTGAGCAGCCGCCAGTCTTAATGGAGAGGAGGGTGCAGAGTTGGACTTCTGCTGCGGGCCAGTTTTCCTCGTGCACGGTGCGCGCACGCTGGATGAGTTCGAAAAGGGGGAGCTGATAGAGAGCTTCGAGGTCGGAATAGATCATCGTTTTTTAAAATAGGAAAATTTAGCGCACCCAGGAACCTGAGACGGAAGGGAGTCGGCCAAAGGAGAGCGCGGTGTAGTCGGTTTTACCACGTGCGCCAATCAGGGTTGTGCCGAGCTGGGTCTTCCAGACTTGGCTCATGCTTTCGCCAGTGTGACAGCCGTAGCTCTGGCAGGTGGCATATTTATTAAAAGCTCCTCTGCGAATCTTGTGGAGGTCTTTTTCGTGAATCCAAGCCTGACTGACGGCCATGACATCACTGCCGTAGTCGAGCAGGAAACAGTATTTGTTAGAGTGGCCGAAGAAGTCGAAATTGATGATGTCCTTCTGGCGATTGATCGCGGCGATGGCTTGATCGCCTGTGCTGATCCAGATGAGCTTGGCCTTGCGCTTGGTCGCCTGTTCCTGAATCCAGGTGGTGTAGGGTTTCTTGTCCTCACGGCCTCGGCTGACGTATCCGGGGCGGTAGACGATCCACGTGACGGAAGCATCTTTTCCATAGGCGTGTCGGAGTTCATCCATGCGCATGGTGGAGGCGCGGATGAAGTTGGCCCACCAGCGGTCGTGGCGGTCCTTCTCAACCCGGAGGTCTTCCCACTTTCTTAATGCCGGCCCTCCGCAGAGGATGACGTGCTCTTTCGCACTCGCTGGGGTGAGGAGGACGAAGGAAAGGAGGAGGAACCAGATCTTCATAAGGGAAAGATGGCGCGAAGATGGCGATCGATCAAGACCGGACCGCTTGGATGAAAATATCAAGTGCTTCTTGAAGGCGAGCGGTCTGGGTGCCGAAGTTCATCCTCACGCAGCCGCGATGGCCAAAAAAGGTCCCGTCGGAGAGGAAAAGCCCCGCTTTTTCGGCCTTCTGCATGGGGCTTTCGATTCCCGCTGGGCGGCAGTCGATCCATGCAAGGTAGGTCGCTTCGATCTCAGGGATGGCGATTCCTGGGAGTTCTTTGCGGAGGGTTTCGGTGAGGAGATCGCGGTTCTTTGTAAGGTAGGCGATGAGGTCCTGTCGCCAAGGCTCGCCATCGCGGTAAGCGGCTTCTGCGGCATAGTAGGCAAGGCAGTTGATCTCAGGGAGAGTATGCCCTTTGGCGGAATTGAAGCGCTTGCGGACGTTTTCGTCAGGGATGACGGCGAAGGCGTAGCCGAGTCCCGCGATGTTATAAGTCTTACTCGGTGCAAGCAGGGTGATGGTGCGCTTACGGAGTTCCTCGGGAAGGTTGAGGGCAGAAAAATGAGGCGTCTTTTTCTCGTCTAAGATGAGGTCGCAGTGAATCTCATCTGAGAGAAGGATGAGGTCGTGGCGCTCACAGAACTCGGCGAGTTGGGTGATTTCGGCTGCAGTGAAAACTCGACCAAGCGGATTGGCGGGATTGCTTAGAATGAAAATCTTGGTGCGAGCGGTGACTGTTTTTTCCATCGCTTCCCAGTCGAATGACCAAGAGTCCTCGACGAGGCAGTGGTCGACCGCTTGAAGCTCCATCTCGGCATCGCGATGGACGCCTAAGAATGGGGGGTAAACAGGAGTGCAAGTCATGGCGGCGTCCCCGGGAGATCCAAAGGCGGAGGCTCCAAGCGAGAGAGCGGGCACGAGGCCGCCTAGGTGGATGATCTCCTCCTCGCTGACCTGCGCGCCGATCCGGCGGTCGAGATAAGAGATGAGGGTTTCAATGAGAGAGGGGTGGGGAATGGCGTAGCCAAAGACGCCATGATCGAGCCGCTTCTGAAGGGCTTCGATGACTGCAGGGGGAGAAGTGAAGTCCATATCGGCAACCCAGAGCGGGTTGAGATCAGGACGGCGATCCCATTTCAAAGAGCCTGTCGCACGACGAGTGATCGCGTCATCAAAATTAGCCATGGGCAGTGCCTAAACCTAATCCGAGGGAATTGCAATCGGGACGCCTCTCGCTCTGTGGCTTTCTTCTCTGATCTCTCAATGAAATTGTGAATAAATTGCAAGGTTAAGATCTTGAAATAGTAAACCTTTCCGTAGTAACATCCCTTCATGCGCTGTGTGGCACGTCAAATGGAATTTGGTTTCCAAGCAAATGCTCGGTCAAAAGTTGATGAGGAAGTTACCGCCTCTAGGAGTATGGGTATCACAGAAGCGTGTTCACGGATGATGGGGGTTGATGAGGAACTCACGGCAACCTGCGCACGACTGTGCTTGATGCTCGGCATGCCTGAATTGGCGGCGCGTGTGGGAGTTGAGTGGAATCCCCGCATGAGATCGACTGCGGGAAGAGCGACCTGGCCGGTCTGCTTGATTGAGATCAACACCCATCTGCCAGAAATTTCTCAAGAGGAAGTGCGCCGCACTCTCCTACATGAATTGGCCCACCTCGTCACTTACGAGCGGCTGGGTCATGGCCGCTGCGCCCCACATGGCGAGGAGTGGCAGCAAGCTTGTTCCGATCTCGGAATTCCTGGAGAAACAGCGACGCATCGCTTGCCTCTCCCGAGCCGCAAGGTGAAGAGGCAGTGGAAGTATCTCTGTCCATCCTGCGGATCTGCCATTGAGCGGGTGCGGAGATTCGAGAGCCGAGTGGCTTGCTACCAGTGCTGCAAGGATACTAAAAATGGGTATTACGATGAGCGCTTTCGGCTGGTCGAGATTAGCCTTAAGTGAAGGAGCTTAAGATTTCAGGTGAGATAAGGTGCTTTCTTATGACAGAATGCGCCTTTTTTATTGGACGAGAGGTTCTCAAGGGCTAGGAATCGTTTCTGTTTAAGTTGAAAGGAAAGTGGATCGTTTTGAGGACAAGAT
The DNA here is from genome assembly GCA_023299815.1 of Akkermansiaceae bacterium. GTDB lineage: Bacteria > Verrucomicrobiota > Verrucomicrobiia > Verrucomicrobiales > Akkermansiaceae > SW10. The sequence goes on along the minus strand of JALZWA010000147.1, from coordinate 14,515 downwards.
TTTGAATCAAGAACGTAGAAGAAAGATCATGAAGTATTATTGGATCGTTATTCTAGCTTGGATGTCATGGGCGGAAGCTTCCGAATTTAAATTTAAGGACGGAGACCGGGTCGTTTTGGTCGGGAATACTTTTATGGAGAGGGCGCAGAAATATGGTCATCTTGAAACGGCTCTGACCTTAGCTGGTGGGGCTGAAGAGCTGAGCTTTCGGAATCTTGCCTGGAGTGGCGATACCGTATTTGGAGATGCGCGGAGCTACTTCGGGCCTCCTGCGGAAGGATTTAGCCGCTTACGATCTGATTTAACGCGCATCAAGCCGACGGTGGTCGTGATCTGCTACGGCGCGGTGGCGGCTTTTGAGAAGGAAGCCGGTCAGCAAAATTTCATCAATGGCTATGTCCGTCTTATCGAGATGATCGAGGCGGCGGCGGATCCTCGTGAGGTCATTCTAGTATCGCCTCCACCCGCTGAAACCTTGCCTCCGCCGATGCCAGACATGACGGCTCACAATAAATCGCTCGCAGTGTATCGCGATGCCATCTTATTACTCACCGAGAAAAAAAAGCTGAGGTTTGCCGATCTCTTCGAGGTGATGGGAGGAGAGAGTAGCGGACTCACCTACAATGGTCTCCATTTCGCGAATGAAGGATATGCCCAGGTGGCTCCCAAGCTTCTGCAAGCAATGGGTCTGGAGGAGGCGAAGGTGGGCTTGGAAGAGCGCGAGATTTTGAGAGAAAAGATCATAGCCAAGAATAAGAAGGTCTTTCAGCAATGGCGTCCCGCGAATGAGACCTACCTCCGTCTCTTTAGAAAATATGAGCAGGGTCAGAATGCCAAGGAACTCGATGATTTCGATGACATGATCGCGTCGCTCGAAGCGGAGATTGAGAAACTCAAAGGCGAGATGATAGAGATTTCAAAATGAAAATTGCAGTCGTTATTTTACTGAGTTCTATCACGGCGCAGGCTCAGAATGGTCTCCGCGATATCCCTGACCCTGATCCGCTCAAGCAGGAGGTGAGTTTCAATCTGCCGGAGGGCATGGAGATCAATCTCTTTGCCTCTGATCCGATGATTTCGAAGCCGGTTCATATGAATTGGGATGCAGAGGGGCGCTTGTGGATGGTTTCAAGCCGGACCTATCCGCAGATCGTGCCGGGCCTTGATGAAAATGATCAGGTGTTGGTGCTGGAAGATACTGATGGTGATGGCGTGGCTGACAAGCGGACGGTGTTCGCGGATGATCTCCATATTCCGACCGCCGTTCTTCCGGCCGATGGCGGAGTTTATGTCGCGAACTCGACGGAGATTCTCTTCTTAAAAGACACCGACGGTGACTTGGTCGCTGACGAGCGGGAGGTCGTGCTCTCGGGGTTTGGAACCGAGGACACGCATCACTTGGTGCACACCTTTCATCAGGGCCCGGGGGGGATGTTGTATTTCATGCAGTCGATCTACATCCACAGTCACTTAGAAACACCTCATGGAGTGCGGCGTCTGATGGGTGGTGGAACTTGGCATTACCGACCCGAGACCGGGCAGGCCGAGGTTCTCTCTAAGGGGATGGTGAATCCCTGGGGCTTGGTCTTTGATGACTTTGGCCAGTCGTTTGCGACGGATGGAGCGGGAGGAGACGGGATCAACTTTGTCTTTCCTCGTGCCGTAGGAGTGGCTTCTCCGGGATCTAAGCGGATTTTTCGTGGCTTGAATCCTGGTCAGCCGAAGCTCTGTGGTCTTGAGATTCTCTCGGGAAGTCACGTGCCTGATGAGTTACAAGGCGTCATGATTTCGCCCGATTTCCGTGGGCATCGCATTAATGCCTACAAGCTCTCTCCGAAGGGGAGTTCTTATCAGTCGACTCAGATCGCTGATTTCTTGAGCAGCTCGCACCGCGCTTTCCGTCCGGTGGATGTGAAAATGGGACCTGATGGCGCGATCTATATTGCCGATTGGTATAACCCGATCATCCAGCATGGCGAAGTGGACTTCCGCGACGAGCGTCGTGATCAGGAACATGGTCGGATCTGGCGAGTGACTTTTAAAGATCGCCCCCTCGTCAAGCAGCCGCAGATCGTGGGAGCTGATGTTGAAAAAGTGTTAGAACTCCTGAACTCGAAGGAGCGCAAGCAGCGCGATTGGGCAAAAAGCGAGCTGAGAACTCGGGGCGCAGAGGTGCTTCCGGCGCTTCGTGCATGGACTGCGAAACAAGACAATGAGTCTTCGCTTCTCGAGGCCTTGTGGACATTTCAATCACTGAATGTCACCGAGGTGAGCTTGATTCGTCAGCTGCTGAAGTCTGAGGATCCTCGGATTCGGGCTGCAGCCTTGCGGGTCGTGTATCACCGTCACGAGGAGGTTCCTGAGGTCGATGAATTGATCGTCACGGCAGTCGCCGATGCTCATTCACAGGTTCGTCTTTGGGCTGTGAGTTGTCTGGCCCAGCGGCCTAGTGCAACTTCGGTGCCGACCGCGCTGCGAGTGCTCGATCAACCGATGGATAAGGCTTTGGACTTTGCCCTGTGGTCGATCGTCCGTGAGCACGAGAGCGAGTGGGTTCCGCTTTTTGAAAAGGGAACTTTGAGTTTCGATGGCAAGCTGAAGCAGCTCTTGTTTGCCATCACTGCCTTGGAGAAACCACTGAGTCTTGGAAGTGTTTTTCAAGGACTTCAGGATGGTGCTCTGACGGGTAAGGATCGAAGCGAAGCGATTGCCGCCATTGCCAGAGTGGGGACGGCTCAGGATCTTGCGCGTCTTTTTGAAATGTTTGGTAACGAGGGACAGCTGCTTTCCGCTCTGATCGAGGCGAAGCAGAATCGCAAGCTGGAGCCCTCCACGGGGAAGGAGAAGCTTCTCGAGTTCTTGGGCGCCGAGCATCGAGCCACTTTCACGAAAGCGACTACTCTCGCGGGCTTGTGGAAGTTAGAGGGTGCCTTTGAAAAACTTCAGGCGGTTTTTGAGGATTCGAAAAACGATCTCGCGCTTCGCAAAGCTGCTGCAGGAGGTTTGCGATATTTGGGTAGTCCCGAAGTGATGGCTCTCTTTGAAAAGGTGATCCGCGAAAGTTCTGAATCAGCCATTCGCGGAATCGCGGTCAGTGAGTTGGCGGTCCTTGCACCTCGCAGAGCGGCAAAGGGGGCGGTGGTGATTTTTCAGAGCGAGAAGAATGCTTCCAGTCTCACGAGCTTGATCGATATCTTTCTGAAGAATCCTGCTGCTTCGACCGCGCTGGCTATGACACTGGAGGGACAGGAGCTCCCTCGGGCGGTCGCTGTCTTAGGAGTGCAGCGCGCAGGCACGAGCGGGAAACCTCCACAGAACTTGATCAAGGCTTTTGAAAAATCGGGAGAGCTGAAGCCCATGGCGCAGCAACTCACTCCTGAGGAAATGCAGGCGATGGTGGAGCGCGTCAACAAGGAGGGCAATGCTCACAAGGGCGAGCGCGTCTATCGTAAGCCGGCTCTCCAGTGCATTCTCTGCCATGCCATAGGCTCGAGTGGGGGATTGGTGGGGCCAAACTTGGTGAGCATCGGAGGCAGTGCGCCGGTTGACTACCTTGTGAACTCGCTTCTCATTCCGAGTGATAAGATCAAGGAGGGTTACCACACCACGATGGTGACGACTCAAGATGGCAACTTTTTCACTGGCGGATTAGTGAGCGAGGGCGATCAGGAAATCACCCTGCGAGATTCGATGGGCAAGATGGTGAAAATTCCGAAGGTCGATGTGAAATCGAAGGTCATGAGCCCGGTGTCGATGATGCCCCCTGGGCTGACCGCGTCACTTCGTGAGGATGAGTTTGTCGATCTTGTGAAATTCCTTTCTGAGTTGGGTAAGGAGGGGGATTTCAAGGTCTCGCCTCGACCCTTTATTAGAAATTGGCAAGTCCTCCAGCCGCACGAGCGGACGCGCGATCTTATTGGGCATCTCGGGCAGAAGATTTTCGCCGAGCGCTTTGATGGTTATTCGTGGATGCCCATGGTGAGCCTGGTGAGTGGTGAGCTTCCAGTTGATGAAATGCCAGGGGTGCTTGGGCGCGGTCGGAATCTCTTTGGAGTCGCCCGATTCGGAGTCGAGTCCGCCGGAGCAGGTCCGCTCGTTCTTAAGTTGAACGAGACTCAGATGGTCTCCCTTTTTGATGGAGAAAAAGAGATCTCGCTTCCTGCAAGCGGCCCCGCGTCAATTGAAGTTACCGATGGGGGAGCGAGTGATCGCTTCACTCTTGTCGTGAGATCATCTGGTCGCACCACGCCTGTCTCAGTAGAGGTGGAGAATAAATAGTAAAAAGGAAATGAGTCGCAGAAAAGACAAGGCCAAGCAGTTCAAAGAAGAGCCACCGATTCCCAATGCCTTTGGCGCGGGTGCGCTCGATGCCTTGGGCGCTCTGCCTCCCGGTCCAGAAGACTCAGCTCCGGAAAAGACCTCCAAGCGGGGTCAGAAAAACACGAAGAGGGGCCGCGTCGATATCATCCGCCAGACCGCACATCGCGGAGGAAAGGCCGTCATCGTGGTGAAGAATTTCACGGGGATCGGACTCCCCGAAAAACAGGCGCTCGCGAAGAAGATTCAGAAGTCCTGCGGAGTCGGGGGCACGGTGAAGGATGGCTGCATTGAGATCCAAGGCGATAATCGCGACAAGGTGCACCAGATCCTCACCGAGGAAGGCTTTCAGCCGGTCTTTGCCGGGGGCTAGGGATTAGCTCGGTAAAGAATATTTACCTTCTTGCAGGGAGATTTTCCCCTCGTAGATCAGTCGCTTGAGAGAAAGTCGAAGTAGTCCGATTCAAGGTGGCTGATTGTTGCTTGTGAGCGCAGGAGAATCATCGCGGTTCCCCAGCCTGCCAATAGAATACTGAGGCCGAGAAAGAGGGTGTTTGTGTCGATATCAATTCTGGTGCCGTGGCGGGTCTTTTCAAAAAGGACGACCATCCAGCAGAGGATCAAAATGATGCGATTACCCAGCTTACAATTTTTGAAGTCATTCCAAGAACCTAGCGGAGCGAGTTTTCTAGAGAAAGCCGCAAGTTTATCAGCTCCCCGTTATCGCTCCAGATGCCCTTCTTCTTGCAGTGCCTCCATGATCTTCAGCGCGGCATAGGCATCATTCGCCGCATAAAGAAGCTGCTTGGGTGAGAGCTTTGGCAGGGCCCAGTTGCTTGTCGTCGTAGACTTTGATTTTTTGAAGCCCTGCTTGAGAAGCACGCCAATCGCTCCTCGGACGCCGATCTGTCCTCGGTAGCCCATTTTTCGGAAGATTTGATCGAGATCGAGGACGTGGTTGAGCGCGATATCAAAGCGGTCGCGAATCTGTCCGTGGTCGTTTTTTAAACCAAATCCGACTTTGAGAATTTCCTTGGAGGCGATGATTTCAGCGGAGGCTTTCTCACACTCATGGTGATGGAGTTGGAAAATGAATGCGCAATCAGTGAGGGCAAACTGCACCACGTGTGGGCCGTTGCTCTTTTGACCTGCCTTAAAGGTGGGCTTGGCCTCGGTGTCGAAACCCGTAACCCCAGCGGCTTCGATTTCAGCAACCGCTTGCTGGCATTCTTCCCGCGTCTCAGGGACGAAGATCTTATTCGGAGAAATCCCCGCAAAGGGAGGAAGAAGAGCTGTCTCCGCTTTCGTCGGCGCTATCGGCCTTGTTGGCTTTTCGGGCTCTTCTGGGGTGTCTTGATTCTGAGAGAGGGGGTCGGGGGAGGTCATCATCTTACGAGTGAGCATCTTGGCGGTATGATGGACCCTCTGTAAACTCTCTAAGCGGGTCTCTTTGAAAAGGTTGTGATCACGATATTAAGCTTTTGACTCGTGGCGCTCCGCCTAGGGTCCCGCATCGGGAGAGCAAATGTGCCGACCCTATCACAATGAGCATCTCCTCGATTCAACGGTTCACGGTCAGTCTCTCTCAGCGAGTGCGCGCGGGCTGCACTCGTTTGCGCAAGCGTCTGGTCGCCTCGCCTCGCTTGCACGACTGGTTTTATCCACCGGAAAAGATCAGGTCTCCCGAGGAGGAAGAAGCCGATAAATACCGCCAGTTCAATGTGGACTACTTTACCGATCTCCACGCGCAGGAGCGGATGCTGGCCGATCAACAGCGCATGGCATTTTATCATCAGGCCATCACTCGCAAGATTCAAAAAGGCGACCGGGTCATCGATCTCGGCACCGGCACCGGAATTCTCGCCGCCTTTGCCTCACGTGCAGGAGCGGGGCAGGTCTACGCCGTGGATCACTCATCGATCATCGATCACGCCATGGAACTCGCTGCTGTGAATGGCATCGAGAATGTCGATTTCGAGGACGTCCACAGCAGCAAGCTCTACCTTGAGGAAAAGGTAGACGTCATCCTCCATGAGCAGATTGGCGACTTCTTGTTCGACGAAGCCATGGTGCCGAACGTCTGCGATCTCCGCGACCGCTTGCTCAAACCAGATGGCCTCATTTTACCCAGTGAGTTCGAGCTCTTCTGTGAGCCCATGACGCTTCATGACGACCGCCGCGTGCCCTTCATCTGGGAGCTTAATGACGTCTACGGCTTTGATTTCTCCTACATGGAGCGGAGTCGTCCGAAAGACTCAGAATACTACGGCTTGGTCAGCTGCGATCTTGGTTTTGTAAAACATTTCCTCGGAGAGCCAGAGCCCATCCTGTCCGTAGATCTTCACACTGTCACCGAGTCGTCCATGCCGCTTAAGGTGAAGCTCACGCGAAAAGTGACCCGCGCAGGAATGCTCGATGGCCTCGTGGTTTACATGAAGGCGAAGGTCGATAACGACCTCGTCCTCAGCTCAAATCCGCTCGATCCGAAGCGCGCGCCGCACTGGGGCTTCCGCATTCTCCGCTTGGATCAAAGTGATGTCGAAGTAGGCGACGAGCTGGAAGTCACCCTCACCGTCAAGGACTGGTCCAACCCCGAGACCTGGGATTGGAACTGCGGGCAGTGGGGGGGGGAGTAGTCAGTCATCCATCGGGAGAGTTGCCAATCGCTCCGCTTCCAGTTACCTCTCCATTCCTTTTGGCCACTTCAGCTTCTACTAACATGGTTCCCGCAGCAGCAGCCCGCGAAATCGCACGCCGACGCACCTTTGCTATCATCTCTCACCCGGATGCCGGTAAGACCACGCTCACCGAGAAACTTCTTCTCTACGGGGGCGCCATCGGCCTCGCCGGAAGCGTCACCTCTAAGAAGCAAGCCCAGTCGACCTCCAGTGACTGGATGGCGATGGAGAAAGAGCGGGGGATTTCGGTTTCCTCGACCGTCTTGCAGTTCGAATACAATGATTGCTGCGTCAACCTCCTCGACACCCCCGGGCACCACGATTTCTCAGAGGACACTTATCGCGTTCTCTCCGCCGTGGATGCTGCCGTCATGGTCATCGATGGCGGTAAGGGCATCGAGCCGCAGACCCTGAAGTTGTTCGAGGTTTGTCGTCGGCGCGGCGTTCCCATCTTCGTCTTTATCAATAAAATGGACCGCCCCTCGCGTCCACCCCTTGAGTTGATCGACGAGCTGGAAACCGTGCTCAAGCTTGCACCCGCGCCCGTCAACTGGCCGCTCGGCGATGGCCCCCGCTTCCGTGGGGTTTACGACCGGAAAAAAGACGAAGTGAATCTCTTCGAGCGCACCTCGCATGGAGCCTTCAAAGCGCCTCTCCAAGTCGCCGGAATCGAGGATGAAACAATCCGCGCGCTACTCGGTGATGAACTCTACGAGACCGTGACTCAGGAAGTCGAGATGCTCGATGGCCTCACCGAGCCCCTCGATCTCGAGCGCGTCCTCGCGGGCGAGCAGATGCCCATTTATTTCGGCAGCGCCATGAATAACTTCGGAGTCCAGAACCTCCTCGAGAGCTTCTTGGAAATGGCACCGCCGCCCGCTGGGCGCGTGAGTGGGGATGAGATCGTTTCCCCCCAGGCCGACAATTTCTCAGGCTTCGTCTTCAAGATTCAGGCCAACATGAACCCGCGTCACCGAGACCGCGCCGTCTTCGTGCGTATCGTCTCCGGGATCTTCGAGCGGGACATGCAGGTCATCGATCAGCGCTCTGGAAAAAAGGTCCGCCTCGCCAATGCTCAGAAGCTCTTCGGCCAAGATCGCGAGACTCTCGATACCGCCTATGCTGGCGACATTCTTGCCCTCGTGGGAAACTACAATTTCCTCATCGGAGACACCCTCACCAGTGATCCAGAAGTGGTTTACAATGAGATGCCCCGCTTCACCCCAGAATGCTTCGCTTACATCGTCAATAAGGACACCGCCGGGATCAAACGATACCGCTCAGGAATGGAGCAGCTCATGAAAGAAGGCGTTGCTCAGTCCTACGAGGTCCACGGAAGTGCCCAGCGCGTTCCTCTTTTAGGAGCAGTGGGCCCGCTTCAGTTTGAGGTCCTGCAAGCCCGTCTTCTTTCAGAGTATCAGGTCGAAACTCGTGTTGAGGCACCGCCTTGGTCCGTCGTCCAGTGGTTCGATGAAAATGAACCTGACACCTCCAGAAGCGACCGTGAACCTCCCAAGGTCCAGCTCCCATCCGGAAGCGTCGTCGCCCGAGATCAGGATGGAAATTGGGTCGTTCTCTTACCGGCGAAGTATCTCGTCTCGATGCTTCACGATCGGAACGAGCACCTCACCTTCCGGGAGCACGCGTAGAAACAGATTTTTAAAATGTCTGCCTCAGCTGCTCCGGTCATCGTCCTCGTTGAAACCCAACTCGGCCAGAATATCGGCATGTGTGCCCGCGCCATGCTCAACTGCGGTTTAGATGAGCTCCGCCTCGTCCGCCCCCGCGACGGCTGGCCGAATGAAGCCGCTCGCGCCACCGCCGCCGATGCCGACATCGTTCTCGAAAAGGCCCAGCTCTTCGACAACATCGATGACGCCATCGCCGATTGCCAGCGCGTCTACGCCGCCACCGCCCGCCAGCGCAACCTCAGAATCCCCGGACTCGACCTGCGTGATGCTGTCACTGAGATCGTAGAAATCACTCCGCCTCCCAAGACCGCCATCCTCTTTGGCCCTGAAGCGTCCGGTCTTGATAACGAGACCCTCTCCCGCGCGGATCGTCTCGTCCATTTTGCGACCAATCCTGAGTTCGCCTCGCTCAATCTCGCTCAAGCCGTCCTCCTCTTCGGCTGGGAATGGCGGCAAAGCAGCTCGCTCGAATCAGAGCCCATCGCAGCTGCGAATCTCCCCGCACCCCGTGAAGAAGCGAATGCCTTCCTCTCACGACTAGAGCAGTCCCTCGACGACTCCGGCTTCTTCATCAACCAAGACCAGAAGCCGCACACCATCAGAAGCCTCCGTGCCTTCTTTAGCAGTAGTAATGCCAGCAGCGAAGAACTCCGCATGCTCCACGGCGTGCTCACCGCCTTGAGCAAGAAGAGCCCTGTTTCCGAGTAAGGGGGGATTTGGCGGGTCGCAGAGGTGATCGCGTATGATTTTCTTACAGTTATCTTAGCTGAGCCTCTATGAAAGGAGCTTGAAATACGAGGGTTTGAGCGTAGATCTAGAGTTAGCACTATGTCCCGACTCTCTCTCCTCACCAAAGCCGTCGTCCTGCTTCCATCTCTTCTCTTTGCCGAGAACTGGTCAAACTGGAGAGGCCCCACCGGCAATGGCGCTGCTTCCACCGATGCCAAGCCGCCGATCGAGTGGAGTGAGACAAAGAACGTCAAATGGAAGGCCGCCATCCCAGGCCTCGGCTCCGGCTCTCCTGTCATTTGGGAAGATCAGGTCTTCGTGCTCTCCGCCGTGGGGAAAGACGGGGGCAGGGGATTCGATGGCCGCAAGTTGTCGAAGCTCGCCTTTAAGATCTACTCCTTTGATCGTGAGACTGGGAAAGTCCGCTGGGAGAAGACTTCGGTTGAGACGACACCTCATGAAGGGACCCACTCCAGTAATGGTTTTGCCTCGGCCTCCTGTTGCACCGATGGAAATCATGTTTATGCCTTCTTCGGTTCGCGCGGACTCTACTGCTACACCATAAAGGGAGACCTCGTTTGGAAGCGCGATGACTTTGGCAAGATGAAGATGCGAGGAGCCTTTGGCGAGGGGGCCTCGCCTGCGCTTGAGGGTGATAAGATTCTCGTTCCTTGGGATCAGGAAGGTCCATCGGCTGTGTTTGCGCTCAATAAGCTCACCGGAAAGACGATCTGGAAAACCGAGCGCGATGAGCCCAGCGCGTGGTCCACTCCCTTCGTCGTCGAGCACGATGGCGAGAAGCAGGTCATTCTGAATGGGGAAAAGAGCATCCGCTCATACGACCTCGAGACCGGTAAGGAGATTTGGCACTATGCTGGAGACTCAACACGCCCCGTCGCCACTGCCGTCTTCTACAAGGACCACGTCATCGTCGGTGGCGGACGTAAGAGCAAGTTCATGGGAGCCTTCCGTCTCGGTGGAAAAGGGGATCTCGAAGGAACCAAGGACCTCGTCTGGAGCTGGACGAAAAATGTCCCCGATATCCCATCTCCTCTCATCTCTGGAGATCGACTCTACTTCCACAAAGCGAGAGACGGGCAGATTTCCTGCGTCGATCCCCTCACCGGAAAAGCCCACTACACCGCCAGCCGCCTCAAAGGGATCTCAAGTGTCTACGCCTCTCCCATCGCCGCAGGCGAGCACATCTACATCACCGGCCGCAGCGGCACCACCGTCGTCATCAAAGACAGTGAGAAGCTCGAAATCGTCAAAACAAACAGCGTCGGCGAAGGCGTAGACGCCACCCCAGCTGCGGTTGACAAAGAACTCTTCATCCGAGGAGAGAAGCACCTCTTCTGCATCGAGGAATCCAAGTGATTCTCTAAACTGCCAAACAAACCCCAAGGGGGTTTCGTCTTTCAGCCCAGGGTTGCCGTAGGCTACCCTGGGAACCCTGCCATCATGATCCCCAACCCCAATCGGGGTTGCGTCCATCGCCGAAAAACTCTTAAGACCCGACATGACGCACCCGGAAGCGCTTGCCTTTGATCCGTCCGGCATTGAGTCGAGAGACGGCATCTGTGATCACATCGTGTGACACGGCGACGTAGGACAGCTTGTCTTGCACTTCGATCTTGCCGATCTCCTGACTGCTTAACCCGCCCGCGTCACCGGTGAGGGCACCGAGAATATCGCCTTTACGGATCTTATCCTTTCGGCCTCCCAAGATGAGGATCGTTTCCATCTTGGGAGCTTTCGCGAGTTGCTGCAGGAGCTGATCGAGCTCGCTGTTCTTGCTCTCACTGTGATCTAAGACTTCGATGGTCCGTCCGGTGAATTCTTCGATGTCTTGCATGCTCCGGTCGTTCGCGCTTTCAATCATCGAGATCGCCACGCCGGTTGCTCCGGCTCGGCCGGTTCTGCCAATGCGGTGGACGTAAATCTCTGGCTGCTCGGGGAGGTCGTAGTTGATGACGAGGTCTAGGCCTTCGACATCGAGGCCACGGCCGGCGACATCGGTGGCGATGAGGACGCGCACGCTGTGGTTCCTGAAGCGGGCGAGGACTTGGTTGCGATCAAATTGCTCAAGGTCGCCATCGAAGCGGTCAGCGCTGATATCTCCATCTCTCAGGGCCTTGGTGATCTCACGCACCGTTGCTTTTTGATTACAGAAGACGAGGGCGGATTCGTGGGGGTGGGACTGGAGCGCCCAGCAGAGGGCCAAGATTTTGTCCTCATAACCGAAGCAGAGTTTGAGCTGCTGGATGTCGGCGAGATCGTCCTCAGAGCTCGTGATTTCAATCCGGAGAACATCGCGCTGGATCTCGCGGCTCATCGCTTCGATCCGATCAGGGTAGGTCGCCGAGAAGAGGGCGGTCTGACGCTCATCCTGCAGGTAGCTCATGATCTCGTGCACGTCGTCGCCAAAGCCCATGTCGAGCATGCGGTCTGCCTCATCAAGCACGACCGTCTTGATCGCATCAGGGTTCATGAAACTGCGCTCGAGGAGGTCGAGGATCCGCCCGGGCGTGCCGATGGCAATCTGCGCGCCCCGCTCAAGGGAGTCGCGCTGGGGCCGCGCGGGTTGTCCTCCGACGAGTTCCACCACCTGCAGTCCGCTGTGCGTGCGCCCGAGCTTTCGGACTTCACGACTGACCTGAGCGCTCAGTTCGCGGGTGGGGCAGATCACGAGCGCTTGCAGCTCGCGTCGCTCAAGATCGATCCCTTGCAGGATGGGGAGCGCGAAGGCCGCGGTCTTCCCGCTTCCGGTCTGTGACTGGGCAATGAGATCCCGACCGGCGAGGAGCGCAGGAATGGCCTCAAGCTGAATGGGAGTCGGCTGAGTGTAGCCGAGCTCATGGACGACAGATTGTAAGGCGGGGGAGAGCTGGAGGGCTTCGAAGGATGGTAGCACGGGCCGTGACTCTCGCGAATCTACCGGCAATCCACAACGTCCATTTGTTTCTCGGCTGAATAGTCGTGATTCCGTGGCGGGTTTGCCCCAGCTTATCGCAGCGGAACGACCACCTATGAACAATAACGATATCCTACGACGCCTGCGCTATGCTCTCGACATCAATGATGTTCAAATGGCGAAAGTTTTCCGGCATTGCGTCGCTGATCTGAGCTTGGATCAAGTGGGCTCTTGGATGAGGCGCGAGGATCATGCTGAATTCGAGACGCTTCCAGATCCCATGCTGTGTCGTTTCCTAGATGGCCTCATCATTGAGAAGCGCGGTCTCCGACCCGATGGGCTTGTTCCTGAGCCGCTGGAGTTTCTCTCTAACAACGAAATCCTAAAGAAGCTCCGGATCGCGTTCAACCTGCGCGATGAGGAGATGAACGCGGTGTTTAAGAGAGAAGAGTTTGTCGTCACCAAGGCCGAACTGGGGTCGTTTTTCCGCAAAGAAGGGCATCGCAATTTTGCTAAATGCCCCGAGCAGGTGCTGCGGAAGTTTCTTCAGGGATTGGGGAAGAAGGGTGGCGAGGAAGAGCTGGAGGAGTCGGAAGATTAGACCGGCGGCGCAATGGCGAGTCGTCTGGATGCAACACCGTTGGGCTAGGAGAAGACTTCTTTACATACGTTTTTAAAACCGTATAAAAAGCGCGTGAGTGGTTTGCGTGATTATCGGAAGTCGGTAGGGCTTTCGCAGGCGGCGTTAGCCAAGAAGGCTGATATTCGTCAGGCAACTCTCAGCTCGTTGGAGACTGGGAAGACGCGGCCACATCCCGGGACAATTCGATCTCTCGCTCTTGCTCTTGATCTCGATGAATCAGGGGTTTTAGAGCTTTTGAGGACTTCTCAGTCCGGCTCTCAGACAGCGAAGGAATCGGCAGGGAATTGGGCCTTTATGAAGGGGCTTGATGACGATTTGCGCATGGGATTGAGCGAGAGTCTGATCGCGCAATGGACCCACAGTTCGACAGCGCTGGAGGGAAATACGATTTCCCTAGGTGATACGCTTTTTTTACTTCGTGAGGGACTGACGGTCAGTGGAAAGAGTCTTCGTGAACATGAGGAGATTCACGGGCATTCGGAGGCTTTGGGGCTGATGTCGCAGTGGTTGGCGCGCAAGCAGCCGATCAATATTGAGCAGCTTCACCTTCTTCATCGCGCCGTGCAGACCGGAGTGACGATTGATTCGCTCGCTCCGGTAGGGCGCTGGAAAGTCGAGGGGAATGGGACGATGGCGATCACTTCTTCGGGAAAGACGGCGTGGCATGACTACTCGGCTCCGAGGCATGTCCCAGATCTGATCAAAAGTTGGATTAAGGTTCTCGCGAGATCTCTTAAACTTCGGGCTGAAGATTCCAGTGAACTCCTTGAGGCTTATGCTGATCTTCATCTGGGATTTGCAGGAATCCATCCCTACGCAGATGGGAATGGGCGGATGGCTCGGCTTCTCGCAAATCTCCCGCTCTTGGCAAATGGACATGCGCCACTGCTTGTGCAGTTCGAGAATCGGAAGACTTATATCGAGCTCCTTGGTGATTACACCTTGGCGAGAGGCAGTGTGCTGCCGGATGAAGACTTGCTCAAAAATTGTGCCGAGCGAGAGGCGCTGATTGAATTTTTCAAAAGCGAATGGGCCGAGACTCAAAGCTTGGTTCAGGAATTCCAGGAGCGTCAACAAGAGCGGGACGTGGCGAAGTGAACGGGCCCTAGCGCCAGACGTTGCCGGGGAATTTTCTCTCCATGATGGGGCGGTGTTTGCGCCATTCACGAAGTAGGAATTTGGGCCAGTCGGTGGTGGTGGCGATGGCTTTTCCTTTGGGCGGGCTGAGGCTGAGAGTGAGCGGGAGTTGGCCTTCGCAGAGGGTGGGGTGTTCTTCGAGGGCCCAGCATTCAAGGAGTTTGACTTGGGCTTGGGGGACGCCGTTGAGGTAGGAGATTTGGATCGTTCCTTTGTCGAGCCAGGGGAGGGAGGCGGGGAGGAGTTCGTTGAGCCATTCGATCTGGCCTTTTTCTAAATGCCGATGGAAGGCGGAGAGGAGCTTGGCGGCTTGGGCGTCTTTGACGAGAGTGAGGCCTTTGAAGGCGCGGGCGAGGCAGGCGGTGATGGCGGGTTCATCGAAGGGGACGAACTCGAGCTCGGGCAT
>JALZWA010000146.1 GCA_023299815.1 Akkermansiaceae bacterium | reverse complement strand
TGCAGACACATCGATAAAAAAATCAAAGGTCCCTGCCGAAGAACCGGCACTAAACGAAAACAACCCCTGAATGTCATCCTCACCCTGTGCTGCCCCAAGCCCACAAACACTCAAAAGAGCGCCACATCTAATTATTTTTTCAAATTTCATAAACAATAGTTAGTAATGTTGGTGCTCGTGATCTCCCACTCGCAAAGAAATTTTTAAATCTTTATTACCAATAAGTCAAAAGTATTTTTGAAAAATCTAATTTCCTGAAAACACTAACCCCAAAGACGCGGATGACCAAACCGCTGCCGCTGTGAAACAGAAATTTTGAAGCCAGATCTAACATTTGCCCAGCAGTCGAAGGCGCGCTCTCAGCAGCGGCTGGCATCGCTTTGACGTTGGGCAATAAAAGAAATGCTTGCGCTGAATCATTTCCCAATGTTTTGCATAGAAGTCGGAAAAATCTTCGACTTCCACGCCATCGACCCCCGCAGCCCCTTTGTTGGCACGCACTTGTTTCCAAGCGAGCGACAAGTTTTCGGAGCTCAGGATGTCTTCCAGTTGTATTCCACGGGAGCTCTCTGTCTCTGCCTGCGTCCCATATCCATGCCTCACTTCCCCTCTCGCTCACTCATCCGCTTGAGCATCTCTGCCATTTCTTCCGGTGTGTTCACCGGGAGTTGGCAGGTCTCGCCGACGCAGTAATATACCGTCGCCTTTCCCTCAGTTGCGGTGAGGCTGCGGGTGAAGTCATCCACTTTCCCAAGATTCCCCAGCGTGATCATGGTAGGGTCCCAGTGCTTCGCGCTCACAGCGAGAAGCTCCTTTTTCCCATTCTCTCCGGCGATGACAAGGCGAGCAGGTTTCTCAAGGTAGAAGTCGAGCGTGCGCATCATTCCCCCCATCCCCGGACCGCTCTCGCGCATGAGCGGAACGTAGGCACGGAGGGTTTTTTCGGCGATTTCACGGAACTCTTTCCGGCCTGTCATGGCCGCGAGAATGGCGAACTCACGCGCTGCGACGGAGCTCTCTGTCGGGAGCGCTCCATCGAACTCCCCCTTAAGACGAAGCACAAGATCCGCGCGCTTTTCGCCTTGGAAAAATCCGCCGTTTTCCTGATCGTAAAAAAGTTTCTCACTCTCCTCCGCGAGCTGGATCGCGAACTCAAGATAAGTGGCATTAAGAGTGACCTCGTAGAGCTTGCGCGTGCCTCGTAGGAGGTGCAGATAACTCTCGGACTGCTTGGTCGCATCGCGCTCGCCTTCTCTCCAGCGATGGTAAAGCGCGCCTTCTTCCGTCCAGAGTTTCGCCTTAATAAAGACGTGCGCCTTTTCCGCCGCCGCCAGATAGCGAGGCTCTCCTAGAACATGACTCGCTCGAGCAAGCGCGCCGATCATGAGACCATTCCAGGATGCGAGGATCTTGTCGTCCGTCGGAGGGGGCACGCGCTTCACACGACTAGAGGCGAGCTTCGCGAAAAGGGTGTCGATCTTTTCGCGCTTCGCAGCATCCAGCTCAGCTCGAGGGATTTGAAAGTGGAGGACGTTTTGATTCTTGAGCGCCTCGGGGTCGCTGAAGTCGTAGAAGTTTCCTTTTTCGGTCACGCCGAGAACTTCTTCGGCGAGTGCGACGTCATCGGCACTGAGGATTTTTTTCAACTCCGCGAGCGTCCAGCAGAAGTATTTCCCTTCCTTGCCCTCACTCTGAGCATCCTGCGCACAGAAGAAACCGCCCTCCGCATGGGTGAGATCTCGCAGGACATATTCAGAAGTAGAACGAGCCACTTTTGCGTAGTCTTCCTCTCCCGTGATGAGCCAAGCATCGAGATAGAGCTCCACCAGCTGAGCTTGGTCGTAGAGCATCTTTTCAAAGTGCGGCACGAGCCATTCTTTATCCACGGCATAGCGATGAAACCCTCCGCCAACTTGATCGTGGATGCCACCATCGAGCATCCGGCGGCAGGTCATGAGAGCGAGTTTTTTTGCCTCATCATCGCCCTGCTGTAAGAGGAAGCGGAGGAGGCTCACTTGGGGAAATTTATTCTGCTCCCCCACGCCCCCCCAAAGCGGGTCCATCAGGGCGGCGGTGCGTGCCGCAGCTTCCGTGATGAGCTCGCGCTTCAGCTCCTCTTTTCCAGCCTCGAGCTGATGGAGGCCATGGAAGTGTTTTGACATCTCGTCAAACCCAGCAGCGGCATTCTTTGCCATCTCATCCGGATTCTCAGCCCAGACCGCGTGGACTTTCTTCAAGACGGTATCGAAGCCGGGACGCCCGTCCTTATCCTTCGGTGGAAAATACGTGCCACCCGTGAGCGGCTTAAGATCCGGAGTGAGGAACATGTTCAGCGGCCAGCCTCCGCCTTGCCCTGTCATCGCTTGAAAGGCGGTCATGTAAACTTGGTCAACATCGGGCCGCTCCTCGCGATCCAGCTTGATCGACACGAAGTGCTTATTCAGATAGGCCGCAATCTCCTCATTTTCGAAAGACTCTCGCTCCATCACGTGGCACCAGTGGCAAGTCGAGTAACCCACACTGAGCAGGATGAGCTTCTTTTCGGCCTTCGCCTTTTGAAAAGCCTCCTCCCCCCAGGGATACCAATCCACCGGATTGTGTGCGTGCAGCAAGAGGTAGGGCGATTTCTCAGTAGCGAGCCGATTCGCCTCCTTTCCTTCCGCATCCTCCTCACCTAGCAAAAAACTGGTTAAAACGAGCCCAATCAGGAAAAACTTAGTCATTTTCTGAAGATAAACTCTCCCAACAGAGACACAACTCCGCAAAAAAAATCAAAAAACGACCGCTGCAACTAGCTTGTAATAAACGACTTGTGTTTTCACGCAGAAAAAAAAGCACTTTTCGTTGAACAAATCCCGACCTGTGGGGTCTACTCCCTTTGAAAACCGCAACCTAGTCGCAGTTTTCATGTAAGGGTGAACAGCAGTTGTCAGCTTCCTAACTTTTCAGTTTTGAGGTTGATTAACTCAGCCGCAGAAGGTCGAAAGATCTTCTGCGGTCTTTTTTTACCCCGGGACCGCGAAACACCCCTCAGGAGAGACATCGTAAAATGTCGTCCATCAGACTTGCTCCCTCGCGCTCTTTCCCTATAACTCGGCGCTCCCAAGCCGCTGACTTTTTCTCTGCGGCCACCTCTTTTCGATATGATTGAAAACATCCGTAAATACACCGGCCTCATGATCGTCGTGCTGGTCCTCCTCTTCATCGCTCTCGTCTTCCTCGGCGATACCGCCACGAATGTCGGCGTCGATCGCCCCATGGCTGAAGTCGCTGGCAAAAAGTATGGCGAAAAAGACTTCCGCCGCCTCGCCATCAATCCTCTAGAAATCCCCAACCGAATCGGCGACCCACGCAATCCTTTCGCGAGCATGCTCTCCGAGGAATCTCGCCAGCTCGCCGGCCGCTACGTCGGTGACATCCTCCAGAACAACCCTTACCTCAGCAATCCCACAGGCCTGCTGAACTACATGAGCATCACTCTCCAGCGTGATCAACCCGACCGCTTCCTCGCAAACCGCCTCGCCGTTCAAAAAGCCGGAATCGAATATGGCGCCACTCCCGGTCCCAAAGAAGTTGAGCAGTTCATCGAGGGCGTCCTCTTCTCAGATCCTGATGGCAACTTCGACCAAGCTGCCTACGCCGAGTTCCTCGACGAAAAGATCGGCTCACTCGGCATCGGATCCCGCGGATTCAACGAATACATCCGCGACCTCCTCACCGCGCAAAACCTTTCCAACATGATCAGCGGAAGCGCCTCCATTGATCGCGTCGTCGCTCGCAAGCTCTTCACTAACGAAAAGCAAAGCATCACCGCCCAGCAAGTCAGCCTCGAGTCCTCCAGCTACGAGATCGACCAAAAGCCAAGCGAAGAAGAAATCAAAGCCTACTGGGAACAGCACCAGTCGAAATACAACACCGACGAGCGCCGCAAAATCTCCTTCATCACCTTCGAGCCCGATTGGGACGCCGCCCTTGAGAAAGCGAACGCCGATAAAAAGGCTGCTGAGAACGCTCGCAAGAACCAGCAAGAACAAGCGAAGGAAGCCGAAGCTGCTGCTGCTGCTGCTGC
>JALZWA010000145.1 GCA_023299815.1 Akkermansiaceae bacterium | reverse complement strand
TTTTTTTAAACGCTAGTTGGTCTTGGCTCCGGTTCCGGGGAGGAAGCGGTAGTAAGTCTCTAGCATGAGGGTGGCGAGGCAGGTGCGGTAGTGCTCGGAAAAGCTCACTTTGTTGAGGCCGTGGGATTCGGTGACGCTCTTGTATGTTCCGTCTTTGTTCTGGTTGTTCAGGACTTGGTCGCGGAAGAGTTTGTTGTAGCTTTCCCATTCTTTGCCGCCGTGGTCGACCTCGGCATTCATGAGGACGCAGTGGGCGCCGGAGTGGATGGCGGCGAGGCAGTATTCTGCGGCGGGGCCGATGGAGTTGGTGGCTTCTACGAAGACATCGATGGGGTCATTTTTTAGCAAATGATGGCAGTCTGTGTGGTGCTGCGCGCCGGGGGCGAGGGCGGCGGTCTCGGAGGCGGCGGCAGGGTCGAGATCTGCGACCCAAGAGAGGGACATGCCGGGGGTCGAGTTGACCTGGAAGGCGATGCCGCGGCCCATGCAGCCAGCACCGACGAGGCCGACTTTAATGGCTGAGGATGAATTCATGAGTTAGCTGGCGTGCTGATCGAGCCATAGCTGGAGTATCAGCAGAGAGGCGAGTTTTTTAAGAGGAAGAAATTCGCGGGCGCTGAAGAGAGGGGCGACGGCGTCGTAACTCAGCCAGTTGTGGTGGGCGAGATTCTCGCGGGAAAGAATCTCGCGCGCGAGAGTGATGAGCTTGGTGCGCCAGTCGTCTTGCTCCAGCGGGAGGTAGAAGGGCTGCTTGACGCGCTGAGTGACTTCCTTCGGGAGATGCTTCGCGGCGAGCTCACGCCAGAGGAATTTGTCCTGACGGCCACTGATTTTATAGGAGTCAGGTTGCTCAAAAGCGAAGTCGATGATGCGGTGATCTAGGAAGGGGGCGCGATATTCGAGTGAGTGCGCCATGGCATTCTTGTCCTGCCGAATGAGAGACCAATCGGGGAGCCAAGACTGATACTGGGAGCGCAGGGGAGTATCCAGCGGGCTGCCTCGGCGGGCGGCAAGAGTGGGAGTGGCGTCCTGTTGCTCCTCTCTGAGAGAGGGGTGAAGGAACTCGCTGATCTCGGTGGATTCAAAAAGGGTATGGAGGCCGGTGATGCGCTCGAACTCTGAGGTTTTGGAGAAGTTCTTAAGATAGCTGACCACTTTTTTTCGACCTGAGCCCCCCAGCGAGGCGGGGAATTGTGAGGTGAGATCGAGAAGTTTTCCGGGAGCAAGCTGGAGGGCGGCGGCGGCGCTTTGACGGCCGATGGCACCGAGTTGTTTCGCCCTCTGGTAAGCTTTTTGAAATGAGTATCCCGCAAAGTGCTCATCGGGCCCTTCTCCGCCGAGGGCCACTTTGCATCCGAGTGAGCTTGTGTGGGAGGCGAGTCGATCAAAGGCCATGATGAGGGCATCTCCGACAGGGCGTTCCATCTGCGCGATCACCCGGGGGAGATCCTCTAAGCAGTCTGGAGTGAGATTTCTACTGTGATGGGGGAGCGCGAGACTTTTGGCGAAGCGAGCAGCCTCGGTGGTCTCATCTGATCCGGCACCGAAGCCGATCGAGACCGTGGTGACATCCGCCCCGAGGTCTTTGACATAGTGGGCGAGAAGGGAGGAATCGACCCCTGCCGAGAGATAGGTGGCCACTGGGACATCTGCTTGAAGGGCTCTCTCGACAGCGGAACGTGTGAGCTTATCTAGCTCGGCGACGGACGTTTTGATATCTTTATCAAAGGCCATCGGGTCACGATGTGAGGGTTCCCAGTATCGGGTGAGGGTGGGTTTCTCGCTGGCGGGTATTTTTAAATAATGAGCAGCTGGAACCGTCTCGATGTTTTGAAAGAGAGTCTTAGGTTCCGGAAGATAGCGCAGGGAAAGCCAGGTCGAGAGGTAAGCCGCTTCTGGGCGAAGCGGGACTCCCATCTTCGCAAGTGCTTTCACTTCTGAGGCAAAGCGGAAAGGGCCTTGAGTCGAGTAGTAGAGGGGTTTCTCACCGCAGCGGTCTCGTCCAAGATAGAGCGTCCTCGTGCGCTGATCGTGGAGGGCGATGGCGAACATTCCTACCAGCTTCGAGAACATCTTTTCGCCCCATTCTATCCACGCGGCGGGGAGGATTTCGCAATCGCACTCGGTGTGAAATCGGTGGCCAGAGCGGCGTAGCTGAGTGCGGAGTTCTTTCCAGTTATAGATCTCGCCATTACAGACGACCTGCACCCGCTTGTTTGGGCTCGCGAAGGGTTGAGCGCCGTTGGCTAGATCGAGAATGGCGAGCCGGGTCATTCCGACATTAAAATTTTGGGTAGAAAAGGTGCCGGTGCCATCAGGTCCTCGATGTCTCAGAGCCTTGATGCCCTGATCGAGATGTTCTAAAGAGAGGTCCGTTCCTCCCGCGATTCCGCACATGGGTGAATGTTAACGTGATATTTTTTTGTTGAGTAGTGTAAAATAGGATTAAGTGAATTACAGCGCTGAAAAATCATGCTGTGGAGGTTGCCTCTTCGTCCGCTTCTTGGTTTGATGATCTTCAGAAATGCGCAATTCGATTCTAGCTTATCTTACACTGGGAATCCTCACTCTGGCGGTTTTCTTGCGCGTCTCTTCTTTCGATTTCATCAGCTATGATGATCCCGCTTACATCACCGAGAATGAAGCGGTGTCGAGAGGCCTTTCTCCGGCAAATCTCAAGTGGGCTGCAACCGAGGTCGGGGAGACAAATCTTTGGCACCCTTTAACTTGGCTTTCCCACATGACGGATGTGGAGGTCTTCGGTTTGGAGAATGCCGGGGGGCATCATGTCGTGAATCTTTTCTGGCACCTTGTGGCGGTCATCGGGCTCGCCGGTCTGCTCCATCTTTTTACCGGAAATGTCTGGCTCAGTGCCGGGCTCGCGCTTCTCTGGGCGATTCATCCTCAGCGGGTCCAGAGTGTGGTGTGGCTCAGTGAGCGGAAGGATGTCTTGAGCGGGGCTTTCCTCTTCTGGTCATGGTGGGCGTGGGAAAAATCCCGAAGGGTCGAGAAAAAGAGAGCTCTCTACCTTCTCTCGATCATGCTTTTTGTCGCGGCGGGACTCTCTAAGCCGAGCGTGGTGCCACTGCCGCTGGTGCTTCTCGCGGGTGAGCTTCTACGCCGAGGCAGCGTGAGCTTGCGCGCTTCTCTCATGCATTGGTCGCTGCGGCTGACTCCCTTCTTTTTGGTCTCTGCGCTGGTGGCTGTCCTGACGATTTACTTTCAGCAAAAAGGCGGCATGGCAGATGTCACCACGGTCATGCCGCTGGAGCGGCGTCTCTCGCTGATGCCGATCGGGCTCTGGTGGTATCTCAAGAAATTCTTCGGCCCTTTCCCGGGCGAACTGTGGGTTTATCCTCCGCAGCTTAGTTTGTTGCGCTGGGTGGGCGTGTTTGTCGGTCTCGCTCTCAGCGGGGGATTGATTTGGTTCTGCAGGAAGGAAAAATTGGTTCTGTTAGGCGCGGCTGCCTTTCTTCTCTTCTGGCTTCCTGTCAGTGGGATTGTGCCGGTGAGTTTTTACTTTGTCGCAGATCGCTATTCTTATCTCATTCAGATCGGTTTGATCCTCGCGCTTGCGGGGGCCTTAATGCGGGTTCCATTTCGGCAGGGGATCTGGGTCGTTGCGATTCTTTCCGCAGGGCTCACTTGGGTGCGCGTGGGGCACTGGGAAAATAGCGAAACCTTATTCTCGCATGAGCGCTCGATTAATCCGCGAAGTTTGCTCGCTCCCATTCATTTAGGCTCCGAGATGGAAGATCAGGGCAAGAATGCGGAGGCGCTCGCCTTTTATCAAGAGGCGCAGACGATCGACCCCGAGTCTGGCCTCGCCGCTACCAATGCGGGGCGTGTGCTCATCACTCTCGGTAGAAATGACGAAGCTGAGAAGAGTTTCGTAGCAGCCACCAAGGCGCAGATTCTCCACGGGCCGACGCCATTTACCCTCCTCGCAAAGCTGCGGGTGGAGTCTGGTAAACTCGCTGCCGCACACGAGATCTTAAAAAGCGGGCTCGTGAGATTTCCTCAGAATCTCCCTCTCATGATCGACCTCGGTTCCTTTGAGCTCGGGTATCGTAATAATCCTGAAGCCGCGCTGAAGTGGTATTCTCAAGCGCTTGCGCTGGAGCCGACACAGCCCGATGCGATGCAGGGTGCAGGTGTCGCCCTCCTTGAGCTGGGTCGAACCGCTGAGGGAAAAGAAATGTTTCAGGAACTTGTCCGCGAGCACCCCGAGCGGACGCAGGTGCAGGAGTTTTTAAAGCGACTTTAGCACCTCGCTCGGAGTCATTCCGGCGTCGCGCATTCCTTTGATCGAGGCCGCATCATCGCGCTTCGCGAGTCGCTCGCCGGATGCATTACCGATCAGGCGATGGTGCTCATACTCTGGCTCGGGGTAGCCGAGGAGGTCTTGCAAGATGCGATGCACGTGGGTGGAGGAAAGGAGGTCTTCGCCTCGGGTGATGAGATCGATTTCTTGGGCGGCGTCATCCACCACCACGGCGAGATGATACGAGGTGCCGATGTCTTTGCGCGCGAGAATGACATCGCCGAGGAGGGTGGGAGCCACCGCGATTCGGCCATGGATACGATCTACGAAACTGAGAGCGGTGGCGCCTTTTCGACTGTCCAGCCGCCATGCGGGTTCGGTGGTTTTGGATGCTTCTAAGATATCACCTGCGCTGAGCATTCGGCAGGTGCCGGGGTAGAGCGGGCCCTCGGGTCCCTGCGGTGCGTTGGAGATGCTGTTGATCTCCTTCCTCGTGCAGAAGCAGGGGTAGACCATCCCGAGCGACTTCAGCTTTTCAAGCGCCGCTTGGTAGTGGGGGAGTCGATCAAGTTGCCGCCAAGGCACTCCTGACCAATCGATTCCCAGCCAGCGCAGGTCTTCCTCGATCTGGCCGTAATATTCTTCCCGCACGCGGGTGTGATCGATGTCCTCAAAGCGGAGCAGGAACTCGCCGCTGCTTTCCCGGGCACGCTCGTAAGCCACTTGTGCCGAGTAGGCATGGCCGAGGTGGAGGAGGCCGGTGGGGCTGGGGGCGAAGCGGGTTGTCATTTCGGATCGGAATTTTGGGTAAAAAAAGAGTTAGCGGGACTTCCAGTGCTGGTTTATGGATCGAGCGTCGATGAGTAAACAAAAGAGAGTTGTTATCGTGGGAGCCGGTCCGGGGGGACTTTCCTCAGCCATGATCCTGGCAAATCGGGGCTTCGATGTCACGGTCGTGGAAAAGGCGGATCGGGTCGGCGGTCGCACCGCTGAGCTGAACGTCGGCGACTACTCCTTCGACACCGGCCCCACCTTTCTACATCAGAAGTTCACTCTCGATGAAATCTTCGCCGAGACCGGGCGGGACAGCGCGGACTACATCGACTTCGTTGCACTGGACCCAATGACGCGCCTCAGCTGGGGTGATGTCTCCATCGAGACCTCCAGCGATGAAGACACCATGGCCCAGCGCATTGCTGAGGTCTTCCCCGGTGACGAGGTGGGCTACCGCCGCTTCATCGCGGACCATGCCGATAAGCTGCGCAAAATTTACCCCTGCCTCCAGCAGCCTTACCACAAGGTGAAATCCTACTTCACCAAGGACATTGCGCGCGTCTTTCCCTACATCGCCACTGCCAAGAGCGTGGTCGATGTGCTCGACACCTACTTTAGTGACGATCGCCTCAAGCTCGCCTTCACCTTTCAGGCAAAATATCTCGGCATGAGCCCGTGGAAGTGCCCTGCACTCTTCAGCATCCTTTCCTACATCGAATACAAATACGGCATCTACCACGTCCAGGGTGGCCTCAATAAAATCCCCGCTGGGATGGCCAAGGCCGCTACCGAAGACGGGGCAAAAATCCGCCTCAGTTGCGGCGTGAAGGAAGTCCTCTTTGATGGGGGAGTTGCCAAAGGTGTCCTTTTAGAAAATGGCGAAACCCTTGAGGCAGATCACGTCATCATGAACTCAGACTTCGCCCACTCCATGGTCCATCTCATGAATGGCCAGAGCAAGTCGGAGGAAGAAATGAGTAAGAAAAAGTATTCCTGCTCCACCTTCATGCTCTACCTCGGCATCGATAAACTCTACGAGGACGAGCCACACCACCACGTCCTTTTTGCCGATGACTACCAGCGTAATGTTGATGAAGTCCGTGGTGAAAAAGAAGTCTCACAAGACATGTCGATCTACGTGCGCAACTCCAGCGTCACCGATCCCACCGTCGCCCCAGAGGGTCACTCGCAGCTCTACATTCTCGTCCCCACTATCAACTGTCGCCACGGGCATGATTGGAAGGAGACAAAAAAAGAATACCGCGATGCCATCATCAAGCGCATCGAGGAGCGCACCGGGATGAAGGATCTCAGCGAGCACATCGTCGCCGAGCGCATCCTCACGCCGAACGACTGGCGCGATGAGGGAGACATCTTTATGGGCGCCACCTTCAATCTCGCCCACACCATGGATCAGATGCTCTACTTCCGCCCTCATAATAAAATGAAGGGCTACGATAACCTCTACCTCGTCGGTGGCGGCACCCATCCTGGGAGCGGCTTGCCTACGATCTTCGAGAGCGGACGCATCTCCTCGAACCTCCTCTGTGATGCCGCAGGCGTCAGTTACGATCGAGTTGATCTCGCCACCGCTATCCTCGACCAAGCTTAAGAAATGGCAGAGCAATTTTCCATGCAACCCATCGGCTTCGTCGAGAGTTGCTTTGGAGAAAAATTTGCCACCCCGCGCCAGAGCGGGATCGTCAGCTCCGCGCGCGGCCGAGTCGTCTTCACTCCAGAAGTCGATCCCGAGGCCTGTCGCGGGCTTGAAGAATTCAGCCATCTCTGGCTCGTCTTCGTCTTCGATCAAGTGCCAGAGGATGACGTCCGCTGGCTTGTCCGTCCACCGCGCCTTGGCGGGAATGAGAAAAAAGGCGTCTTCGCCACCCGCTCCCCTTATCGGCCGAACCGCATCGGCCTTTCCCTCGTGAAGCTCGAAAAAGTGACCCCAGAGGGAGTCGAAGTGAGCGGGCTCGACCTTGTCGATGGCACCCCGATCCTCGACCTCAAGCCCTACCTTCCTTACGTCGAGTCACGCCCTGAAGCCATCGGCGGCTTCGCCGAAAAATCTCCCGAAAAACTCCCCGTCATCTTTCCTGAAGATTTAAAAAACGACCTCTCCTCGGAAGAAATAAACCTCATCACCGAGACCCTCGCCATCGATCCCCGCCCCGCCTACCACCGCGATCCCGAGCGCGAATACGGCTGCCTCCTCGCAGGTCGAAATATCAAGTGGCGCGCCGGAGAAGATGGCATCACCATTTTAAAAATCACCTAGGCATGGACATCCAGAACTACCACCAACAAGAACCCTTCACCACAAAGGACGGCTCCACCATCCGCAGCCTCCTAGACCTCACCAACGCCCCAGTGAAGAGTCAAAGTCTCGCCGAAGCCACCCTCCCAATGGGCGGAGAAACCGAGCGGCACTACCACAAGGTCAGCGAAGAACTCTACTACCTCCTAGAAGGAAAAGGCCTCATGGAAATCAGCGGCGAAGAGCGCCAAGTCGGCCCCGGCGACGCCATCCTCATCCCCGCCGGAACCTGGCATCAGATCAAAGCCACCGAGCCGCTCAAGTTCCTCTGCTGCTGCGCCCCGCCCTACCAGCACGGGGACACCTACTTCGAGTAAAGTAGCCGAGATTTTTAATCTTGGTTCGTAGGCCTTGGGGTTTCTTTCTTAAAAATATTTAGCCGTCCTCAGAAGTCACGTAATCGCGATTTCGCCGCGCC
>JALZWA010000144.1 GCA_023299815.1 Akkermansiaceae bacterium | reverse complement strand
GGGATGCGTTCAATCCCAACTCCGTTGGGCTAAATGATCCTTACTGTTCGCCTCAAAGAATGAAAACATTCCTCATCTTCATCGCAGTTCTAATCGCAACATTAGCGGCTGCAGAACCAACCAAGGAGGAATTGCGAGAAGCCCTCAAGAAGGACCCTAAGAATTCGTGGGCACTCTACAACCTCGGGTTGATGACCTATCTCGAGGATGATTTCAAGATGGCGGCTAAGCATTGGAAGGCTCTCAAAGAACTCGATCCCGCCGACTGGCAAGTTCAGGAGAAACTTATCCAGGCATATTGGGGTGCTGGTGAGAGCGAATCTGCCAATTCGGAAATTGCCCAACTGCGGAAAGCTCGTGAATCGGGTAAGCACGCCGAATTGAATAAGAAGGGATTTTTCATCTGCGATCAGTTCCAAGTGGGAAAGGTCCGGGCATTTGTCCTAGAGTATTACGAACTGAAGGGTGAGCGACCACTTGCATGGAAGTTCATCCTTAAGTCAGACGAGAAGCCCCTCGATCACCATTTCTCGGTCGGAAGTTATCCATCGGCTACTGAGTTTGCCCGCGCCGAAGGATCTATCGGCCCGAAAGAGCGTCGATACCATTTGGACGGCTATTGGAACAAGGGGGCGCATACAACTTACAATTTTTATCGGAATAGACCAGACTACCAAGAGGTTCGGAAAGAAGTGGTGCGGATTATCAAGGGAGATCAGAAGCCGATATCCTCAACGACGCCACAGAACCCAAAAGGCGAACAAGATGCTGACCAACCCGCTACCGTTCCGGAGTCGAAGTCGGGTGGTGACGATAAACCTAAAACAGAATCGAAGGGGCGCTCCCAGTAGCGGGTGCCAAGCCTTCGACGTTAGCCAGAAATATTATGCTACCCAGACAAGTCATTACGTTGGTCGCTTTAATTGGTGTGACCAGTCTTTCTTCATGTAGAAAGGAGGCAACTACTGCTTTGGATCCAAGTGGCCTTTCAGACGCTGTATTAGATAGCCCAGTGGTAACTGGTAAAGAAATGAACCAGGCCGATATTGATAAACTTAATAAGGGTTCTGATTTCTACAGAGATAAGTTGGCGAAAGTGGCATCGAAGCCTACTGAAGAATGGATGCGGATTATCGATGGCCTCAACCCAGGAATGTTACTGGAGCAAATTGAGAGTGTCTTGCCCAGGAATTCTATGGGGGGCAGTTCTCTCTGGTCGTATGATGGGATGAGAATAGAAGATGTGCGGCAGACAATGATTTGGGCGCTCGATGCCCGGCATGCTGTTGCCGTCGAGATAGGTAGCGAAGGGGACAGAGCTTGGGATGCTGATGGAAAGCCTACTCCCCGAACAAAACGCTATTCAAATCGTATTACCGGACGACCTCTATTGATTTTTCATACTAATCAGCTTGATGATTATGGAACGTTAAAACGCGAGCATTGCCGTCTGCGATAAGCCGGCTAACAAGTCACTGGTCCTCGACGGCTTCGGCGTCGTAGAGTTCACGCAAGGCCGTCAGGTGTATGGAGATCAACTCAGCCGCCAAGACAGCTCTAACGTTCGATCGCTTCTTTTTGAGGCGTTCTAGAGGGAGAAGAAATGATGCTTATTTTTCGGCCTTTTCGCTTTGGAGTCGCTTGATGAGATGAGGTGACTTTTTGCTGAGCGCCGCGCGGTCCTCATCGCTCATTTTTTCGAGATCGATGAACTTTGAGATACGGAACGGAAACTTGTTGAGGTCCTTATTGGAAAGGTTTTGGACGAAATTGAGAAAGAGGGGGAGGTTTTTGACGACGAGGAGATCCTTGATGTCTCGCATGATGATGAGGTCGGCTTGACCGGCGGCTGCGTCTTGGTTGGCATTTGTCCTGAACCAGATGAGGAGAGACCAAAAATTATATTGTGAAGAGCGGTCTTTTTTGGAGGGAAAGAGACAGCCTTCGATCATTTTTTGGTAGTCGATGCCAAGAGCTGCGGCGACCTCACCAGATTCAGATTGATTCAGGGTATCGAGGTCGATCTCCTCGGCAGAGAGAGTGAAGGGGAGGGCGAGGGCAAGAATGAGGGCGGCGGTTTTCATGGCTTAGGATGAGAAGCGAGCCCAATGAGGGGGATTGTCTCTTGCTCTCTATTTTTTAAGTTCCATGAGCTCAATGGATTTGAACTGAATGGGAGCGGTCTCGGCTTGGATGGAGATGTAGCCGGAGGTGAGGGGGGAGCCGTCATCGAGCTGGATGTTGTCGTATTCGCAGACGATTTTTCCATTGGCGATGTGCTTGAATTTGTCGCCGCGGACTTCGATTTCTACGGTGACCCATTCGTCGCCGTGGATGGTGGGACCGCCGGTTTTGATGACGTGGGCTTTGGTGGGTTCGCCTTGCCAGTTGAGCTGGGTGCCGGGGGTGCAGATGTTCAGGGTGCCGCGCTCGCCTTTGCCGAGGCCGCCGAGGAACTGGACTTCGACCGAGTTGGGGAATTTTTGATCCTTCTTGATCGTTTTAGGATCTTGGCTGTGGAGCATGAACCCGTTGTTCCGCTTGGCCCAGCCGGGGCCGCCTTTGACCTGCTTGCCGATGAAGCGGTAGGTGGCGCGGATCTTGTAGTGGGAGTGGGGAGTTTTGTAGAAGAGGTGGCCGAACTCGCCGCTGAACTTGTCCCATTTTGAGTAGTCGATGGTGAGGAGGCCGTCTTGGACTTGGAAGGTGTCTTTGTAATTCACTCCGAGCTCAGAGTCGGTGAATTTAGGGGTCCAGCCGGTGAGGTCCTTGCCGTTGAAAAGAGGGACCCATTTTTCAGTGAGGGCTTCCTTTTTCTGGCCGTGGTGGTCGGCGTGGAGGAAGGAAAAGGAAGCGAGGAATGCGAGAGCGGTAGCCTTGATCATATGGGTAATGATAGAGGCGATTTGAAGCGTGGCAATCTGGAAGTCAGGGTGCTAGAGGAGATTCTTTGGGAGGTGGGGCTCTAGCTGGAGGGTGCGTTGTTGGTCGGCGGCTTCTGCTTTTCGGGAGAAGAATTCGCTCAGGTAGGCCTGCATGCGGAAGGGGGATTCACCTTCGGCAGGGGTGATGCGCTCGGAGGTGCCATCGGGGAGGATGAGGGATGCGTTCTGGTTGTCGCGGAAGCTGGCCTTGAGGATCTTGACGAGGGTCTTCCGGCACTTCTCATCGAGGACGGGAAGCATAAGTTCGACGCGCTTGCTGAGGTTTCGTTTCATCCAATCGGCTGAGGTAATGAAGACTTTTTTGGCTCCTTCATGGTGGAAGGAGAGGATGCGCATGTGCTCGAGATACTGATCGACGATGGAGACGACGCGGATGTTTTCGCGGGGAACGAGGCAGCAGATGCCGCGGACGTTGAGGAGGATCTCGACTCCAGCATCAGCCGCTCGGTAGAGGGCGGTGATGATTTCGCGGTCTTCGAGTGAGTTCATCTTAGCGCGGATGCGAGCTTTGTTTCCTTTCTCAGCTTGGAGGATTTCGAACTCGATGAATTCGAGGATTTTGTCCCTCATCTGGGTGGGAGCGGGGATGAGGGTCTGGAAGCCAGCGAAGCGGGTCTGGCCGGTGACGGCATTGAAGAAGAGGGCGGCGTCATTTCCGACATCAGGGCGGGAGGTGAGGATGGAAATGTCGGTGTAGAATTTCGAGGTCACCTCATTATAATTGCCGGTGCCGATGTGGACGTAGCGGCGGAGGGTGTCGCCTTCCTGACGGATGACGAGGGCGATTTTGGCGTGAGTTTTGAGGCCTTTGACGCCGTAGATGACTTGAGCACCAGCGCGGCGGAGTTCTTCGGCGCGGTCGAGATTATGGACTTCATCGAAGCGGGCCTTGAGTTCGACAAGGGCGGTGACTTGTTTTCCGGATTTGGCAGCGCGGATGAGGGAATCGACGATCTGGGAATCCTTGGCGGTGCGGTAGAGGACCTGCTTGATGGCGAGGACGTGGGGGTCGTCGGCGGCTTCGCGAATGAAGCGGAGGACGGGGCCGTAGTGCTGGTAGGGGTGGGCTAGGACGATGTCGCGATCGCGGAGGGTTTCGATGATTGGGTGATCTTCATCGAGGTGGGGTGAGCTGGATCCGGCTTGGGGGCTGCTACGAAGATGGGCGAAGCCATCGGCAAGGGAGAGTTCAAAGAAATCAGTGAGGGCGAGCGGCCCCTTAGTAAGGTGGACGCGCGGAATTTCGATTTGGAGCAGGGAGATGATTTCCTGGGAGAGCTGGTTGTCCTTGCTGAGCTGGAGGCGGACGGGGAAAGACTGGGAGCGATCGTCGACGACTTGGCGGATTTCGGTGGCAAAGTCCTCAGTGCAGTCCTCATTTGCGGGGATGTCTGTGTTTCGTGTGAGGCGGAAGTTGGTGACTTCGGTGGGTGATTCTTCGGGGAAGATGGTGGCGCAAAAGTGACCGATGAGGTCTTCGAGAAGGAGAAAGCCTTCTTCTTCTAGTCGGATGATCCGTGGAGTGCCGGGAGGGAGGGGGATGATGACGACGCGGGACTGTGATGAGTCGGTTGAGAGAATTCGGAGGGCGACACAGATGCAGAGTGAGGGGACGAGTTCGCGGGAATTAATCCCCTCGAGAGCCATGGGGGTGAGGAGGGGGCAGACGGAGTTCGCGAAGTAGGACTCGGCCCATTGGTATTGTTCTTCGGACAGCTCTTTTATTTTCAAGCGCCCGAGTCCGGCTTCCTTAAGATGCGGGAGGAGGTCTTTGCGGATGAGTTTGGCCTGGTGTTTGGCGAAGCGGCGGGTCCGCATCTCGATGGCGGTGATTTGCTCCGCGATGCTTTCGCCGTGCTGGTCGCTAAATTCTGGAGCATTGTGGTGAATGGTATGGAGGCCTCCGAGTCGCACCTGAAAGAACTCATCGAGATTGGAATCCGTGATCGCGAGGAACTTGAGACGATCAAGAAGCGGGAGGTCCTCACGTAAGGCCTCATTCAGCACGCGCTGGTTGAATTCCAGCCATGAGATTTCTCTGTTGATAAAGGGTGTTTCCATAGCTGCTTCCACAGACATTCTTTGACTCTAGATCGGTGGGTTGCAACTGCATTCGGGTGACTATTTTCGCTCCGAAAAAGGTTGAGTTATTAGCAGAAATCGACTACCTCCCGCGCGTCGAAGGACGGTTTAGCTCATTTCAGGGCTCGACTTATCCCGATTACTACTACAATGACTAACGATTACGGAATCAATCTTGATGACTTCAAGCTGAACGAAAAAGACACTGGAAGCGCTGACTTCCAGGTTGCGCTCATGACCCAGCGCATTAAGCACCTCACTGATCACATGAAGGATCACAAAAAAGACTTTGCCTCACGTCGTGGACTTCTCCGCCTCGTCGCGCGTCGCCGCAAGCTTCTCGATTACCTCGCAAGTAAATCAGAGGAGCGCTACCAGAAGGTCCTTAAGGCCCTCGACTTGCGTCGCTAAACAATCTCGTAAAAGGCCACGGTGATCATCACTGTGGCCCTTTTACTTTAAAGGTCATTCATGATGAATGGCTTTTTCGGTAAACAGACCCACCCAAATTTAAGAACGGGCCTGTTTATCATTTCACAAAAAATCGACCGGGAGGGTCCCGAATCGATCTACTAAAAAAGACAATGAGTATACAAAATGTAACGGCCAATGTTGGGCCGGCACCAATGGTCATCGAGACCGGTAAATTGGCCAAGTTGGCCGACGGAGCAGTCACCGTCCAGATGGGTGAAACCATCGTGATGGTCAGTGCTGTTTCACAAACTAAAATCCGTGAAGGACAAACTTGGTTCCCCCTCTCGGTGGAATACAAGGAGCGCGCATCTGCCGCTGGCACCTTCCCTGGTGGTTACTTCAAGCGTGAAGGCCGCCCTACTGAAAAAGAGATCCTTACCTGCCGCATGACGGACCGCCCACTGCGTCCGCTCTTCCCGAAGGGTTACCTCTACGACACCCAGATCATCGCTCTTCTTCTGAGTGCAGATCAGGTGAACGACGCCGACGTCCTCGCGATGAATGGTGCTTCTGCCGCTCTCGCAATTTCTGACATCCCCTTCGCTGGCCCTATCGGTGCTGTGCGCGTCGGCCGTGTCGACGGACAGTTCCTCATCAACCCTACTTTCGAGCAGCGTGAAGGCTCTGACCTCGACCTCATCTACGTGGGTAACAAGACCGACGTCATCATGATCGAAGGTGCAGCGGACGAGATCCCTGACGCTGAGTTCAAAAAGTCACTCCACTTCGCCCAAGCTGCCGTCGCGCAGATCGTCGAAGCTCAGGAAGAGCTCGTGAAACTCGCTGGTAAGCCTAAGCGTGACTACACCGTCACCGTCGCCAAGGAAGACCTCCTTGAGATCGGTTATGCCGTCGCTGGTGACCGTATCGAGGACGCCATCTATGCTGCTTCTAAAGTTGAGCGTGGTAAGAAAGTCGGCGCCCTTCGTGATGAAGTGGAAGCTGCCATTAAGGAAAAGTTCCCAGAGACCACCGAGTTCGAGATCGAGCAGGTCTTTGAATACATTCAGAAGAAAGCCTTCCGTCTTTCCATCATGGAAAAAGGCGTTCGTGCAGACGGTCGTGGCCTCCGCGACCTCCGCGAGCTTTATGGAGAAATCGGCACCCTTCCACGTGTGCACGGTTCCGCAATCTTCTCACGTGGTGAGACCCAAGCCCTCGGCATCTGCACCCTCGCACCTGCTGATGAGAAGCTCTACGTCGATAACTACGCAGGTGGTGAAGATTCGAAGAACTTCTTCCTTCACTACAACTTCCCACCGTTCTCGGTTGGTGAGACTGGTCGCTTTGGCGGCATGAACCGTCGTGAGATTGGTCACGGAGCACTCGCTGAGCGCTCTATCGCACCTATGCTTCCTGACACTGATGAGTTCCCTTACTCCATGCGCATCTCTTCTGAGGTCATGGAGTCGAATGGTTCTACCTCAATGGCTACTGTTTGTGCTGGCACCATGGCTCTTCTTGACGCTGGTGTCCCCATGAAGCGCCCTGTTGCAGGTATCTCTTCTGGTCTTGTCACTGAGCAAGATGCTGATGGAAACATGACCAAGCACGTTGTCATTCTCGACATCATCGGTTCTGAGGACTTCTACGGTGACATGGATTTCAAACTCTGTGGAACCAGCGAAGGTGTCACCGGATACCAGCTTGACCTCAAGCTTCCTGGCATTCCTCTCTCCATCCTTGAAGAAGGCATCGACCTCGCGATCGAAGGTCGTGGCGATGTCCTTAAGAAGATGGCTGAGTCCATCACCGGACCTGGTGAGCTTTCACCACACGCTCCTCGCATCGAGACCGTCAAGATCCCGCAAGATCGCATCGGCGAGCTCATCGGACCTGGCGGAAAGAACATCAAGGCCATCCAAGCGGAATCTGGTGCTGACCTGAACATCGAAGACGATGGCACAGTTCACATCTACGCCTCTAAGGCAGAAGGTCTCGAAGCAGCCAAGAACATGATCGACATGATGTTTGCTGAAGTGGAAGTCGGTAAGACTTACACCGGTAAAGTCATGAACGTCACCACCTTCGGAGCATTCATGGAAGTGCTTCCAGGTAAGGACGGACTCGTTCACATCTCCGAGCTTGCAGAAGGTCGCGTCAACCAAGTCGAAGACGTCTGCAAAAAAGGCGACATCATCAGCGCTAAGTGCGTCGGTGTTGACGACAAGGGCCGCGTGAAAATGTCCCGCCGTGCAGCTCTCCGCGAAGGCGGCGAGAGCGACGCAGCGAAGGCAGAGGCTCCAACCCCAAGTGGCGACGAAGTTCCTCCTAGCGAGGAAGAAGTCGTCACCTTCGGCTAAAGCTACCGCTAAAAATTCACAAAGCGCCTCTGGGAAACCAGAGGCGCTTTTTTTATGGAGTGCGAACAAAACTCTCTTCCCTTGGTGAGGAAAGAGTCTTGTGAAGGAAGATGTTCAGACACCTACTGCCGCTTTCTGAGAAGCAGGGCGGGCAGCGTGAGAACTATTAAGAAGCTAGAGGAAGGCTCTGGCACGAAGTAGTCATAAGTGGCGCCGGTATTTGAGATGGTGGTGCGGTCTTGAATGCTGGTGCCCAGCCCAGGAGCAATTTGACCGAGGTCTCCGAAACTCTTAAGGGAAACGTCTGTAAGGCTCCCAGAAAAGAAATCAGTATCAATTTCTTCATAGTAATCGGGATTATTATTGAATCCAACTGCCGCCCATTGATCGATATCTACATCAATATCTAGGGCATTGAGCCCGTTGTTAGAGAACGTTACTTCATACTCATACCAAGTTCTTCGCCCGTCGACGAAGAAGTCTAATTCGAGTCCGGTGGCAAAGTTGAGAGAGCTACCTCCAAAAGTAACTTGGCCATCACCTGAGAAGAGACCAAGGTCTGTTGTGTAGGTTTGGTTTACCCAATCGTGTGAGGTTTGTAGAGCTCCGATGTAGATAGCATCTGAGCCGTCTCCAAAGGTTCCATTGAGATCGGAAATAAAACCAATTTGGACCATTTCATTGACGGCTTGGAGGGGTTGCGGGCGATCTCTGAAAGGGCCGTGTTCGTTGGCGACTCTGAAAGTGGCAGTGTCACCTTGGTTTGCGAGAGTATAATTAAGCCCAGCTGCATTATAGACTCCGGTGTTGCGTCCCTCAGTCAAGCCAATGATAACTGCACCTGCTGTTTCCTGGCCGGGAGAATCATAGATTCCGTGGCGGTCTTGCTGGTTAAATCTGGAGTTTGGGTTGGTGGAATTAGAGTTGAAGGTCGAATCCCAGCCGGTGTTGTCGAAGACATTGCTGGGGGCGACGGTGGCTTCTTGAAAATCATAAGCGAATGATTGGGCCCCTGAAGAGAGCGTGGCGGCAAAGAGGCCTGTGGCGATAAGGAGCGATATTTTTTGGACAGGTATAAGGTGATTTGAATGAATCATGGAAAGGTATTTCAAAGTGAAGGGGTGAGATTCGGCAAGAGATGAAATAGGATTGGGTTGCTAATGGTCAGTTTTTTAGGTCTATCAGTGAAGCGGGATTCTCTTGAGCACTAATACAAGTGAACGTATTCATCAGGATTTTTTGTGGGGTGATAAGGATGGGCTAGGGGTATTTTTTGAAAGTAAGATTTAGGGTTGTTAATGAAGGTCTTTTTGGTTTTTG
>JALZWA010000143.1 GCA_023299815.1 Akkermansiaceae bacterium | reverse complement strand
AAAACCACTCACCCACAATTGGATACAGGGATTTTCACAACTGAGAACTGGGGAAGATTTTGAAGATCATCGTCGATTTTTGACGGATGAGCGATGGCGGAGAAGGAGGAGATTTTTTAACGCAGATTTGAGAAGGATTTGCGCGGATTACGCGGATTTTTTCGGGGCGGGCCTGATTGGACCTAGGACTGGGTGGAGATTTTTAAACACCGATTTTTCCTGACCTCTGGACTCGTTTTGATTTGGCACAGATTGGATCCGGATTTTTCGGGAGTGGTGGGAATTTCTGGGAGGGACTCCTTTTTCCCGGGGCTCTCTTTTACAGCAACTCGACCCACTGCGGGGTGAGTTCGTAGCGGCGGCTTTTTCCTTGGCCTGATTTTTGGAGGAATCCGGAGTCGCTCCATGAGTTGCCGAGATTGAGGGCGGTGCTGGGCGAGACTCCGAGGTGCTCTGCGATTTCCTTTGTGCTGAGGAAACGACTTTCTCGGAAGGCGGCGAGGATGCGCTTCTGTCGGGGATCAAGCTCACGGAGAAGCATACTTTGATCAGGGCGAGACTTCAGCTTTTCGGCCTGAACGCGGACGGAGGCGAAGGAGTCGGCCATTCCTTGGCAGAAGTATTCGACCCATTGGCTGATGTCGGCCTCGGATCGGCGGCTCTCGTAGTAGTTATGGGATTCTCCGACGCTGATGGCTTGGTAGTAGCCTTGGAGATTCCGGGCGTAGTGTTCCTCGAGGGAGTAGATTCCTTTGAGCCCGTATCCCGAAAGGTGGAGGATGAGATTTGTGAGGAGTCGGGCGGTCCGTCCGTTGCCATCGTAGTAGGGGTGGATGGTGGCGAATTGGTAATGGGCGATCCCGGCAATGACGGGGGCCGGAAGTTCCCCCATGGTGAGTTGCTCATTCACCCAGCTCAGTAATTCTTCCATGAGCTGCGGGACGTCACGCCATTCCGGAGGCATGTAGATGAGGTTTCTGGAGCCGCTTTCGTAGATGGCATTTTGGCCGTCGCGGTAGGGAGTGGGTTTCTCCTTTCCGTGGAGAACGCAGCCATGAATGGTCATGACACTTGCGGTCGTGAGCTGGAGCGAGGAGTCGGCGAGGAGTTGATCGAGGTAGTCGAGGGCGAGAAAGTAATTTTTGACCTCTGCTTCGTCTCGTTTTCGATTGGGGAAGGTGCCACCTTTTGCGACGACTGCGACTTCGGCTTCGGTGAGACGGTTCCCCTCAATCTGGGTGGAGTAGTGAGTGGAGGTTAAGCGGGCCGATTCCCGGAGTGAGGTGAGGAGCTGCGCGGTGACCGGAAGCGAGGAAACCGCCTGACGAGAGACCTCAATATCCATGAGGGATTGCGCTGCTTTGGCAGTGATCTGGAAGTTGGGCTGAAACATGGGGGGCCGTGGAAGAGAGAGGCGAACAGCGGTATTTCTATCGGATTTTACCGGAAATACGAGAAAGCTACGCACAAATTACGAGTAAAATACGCGGAAATTACGAGTAAACGAGGTGAGCTGCAGGTCTGAGGGGAATTTTCTCTTGGGAAAAGCGACCGGTTTGATCTCGGGGCGGTGGCGAATAGGGGGGAGATTTTTTGCCACTCCTTGATCACGGGGCACTGACCTTCAGGGCATACTCGGAGTATTTTTTGTCCTTCTGGTTTTTGGTGAAGCCGTCGGGGTAGCTGACGAGGAAGTTGTGTTCATCGATGAGGTTGATGAGGTAGTGGGTGGTGCCTTTGGGGAGGGTGGCGGTGACTTTTCCTTCGGCGGTGAGGATGGCTGGGATGCGATACCATTCTTCGTATTTGTGGCCGCCGTTGTCGGTGTAGAGGAGGTTGGCGCGGATGACTTTGGCGCCGTTGTTTTGGTAGGTGAAGGTGGCGGTGGTTCCGCTGAGTTGGTGGTCGGTGACTTTTGGAATTTTTTCTTTGTGAGCGAGGGCGTGCCTGCAGTTGGGGTTGAGGTAGGGGTAGCTGGCCTTCATCTCGGTGAGGACGGTGGTGAGTTTTTTGTTGAGGGCGGCGGCTTTTTTAGGGTGGGTGGCGGCGAGGTTTTTCTTTTCTTCGATGTCGATGCGTTTTGATTCTCCGTCGTTCGTTTCGTATAGCTGGAAGAGCTCGAGTTTTTCGCCTTTGGGTGTGTAGTTGCGGATGAGCTTGTAGTCCCCTTTCCGGATGGAGCTTTCGAGGGCGACGCTGTTTGGGAAGTGCCAGACCATGGTGTCGCGAGGTTTTCCGGTGGGGGTTTTGACGAGGGAGGGATCGTTGGGATTTCCCTTGAGAAGCGAGGCGAGGTCGAGGCCATCGAGGGACTTGCCTACGGGCTTTTTGGTTCCGGTGAGGGAGAGGATGGTGGGATAGAAGTCGAGGCCGTTGATCATGACATCGGACTCGGCTCCGGCTTTGATGCCCGGGCCGGTGATGATGAGGGGGACGCGGGTGCCGCCTTCCATGATGGAGATTTTCCCGCGATCGAGGGGGGAGTTATCGGTGATGATTTCTCCAGGGTGGCTTTCCATGCCGCCAT
>JALZWA010000142.1 GCA_023299815.1 Akkermansiaceae bacterium | reverse complement strand
GTCGAGCTGGGCGGGGTCTTTGAGCTGTTGGCCGCGGAGGCGGGGGACGACGAGGAAGTCGCTGCGGATCTCGGGGAGGGTGGTGAGGTCTCCCCGGATTTTTTCGAACTGGGTGACGGGGAAGATGTCTTCTTGGCCATGTCTCCAGAGTTGCATTTTATTATGGGAAAGTAAACGAATGGCTCTTTAGAATGACGCAGAGAGGACTGAAATTCATTCACTGGCTTTGGGGCCCAACTATATTTATGAGTCCCAAGCTCTTGGAAAGTCGCCTGTGATGCCCTTACCAGTCTCTACGCCCGCTCTGAGTGCCCTTCTTGGACACCATGACATTGTCTACTCCATACCCGAGCAGTCCCTGTGAGTCGGATATGACTAAAGATTAGATTTGACCTATATCGCGTGTTCTCCAAATTATTCCTGCCGTTTTTTGCGGTGTTCCGGTGTAGTGCTGCTAATAAACTATTCCTTCGAAAATCCAGATAATTCCCATGAATCAAATTACACGATACACACTCGGCCTGATCGTCGCGGGCTCCTTTAACGCTAGTGCTGTTACGATCGCCGGTGCTACCTCTGACGGCTTGGCCAGATTCGATGGCACAGGAGATCTTGCTTCCAATCTAGGAAGTGCCCAAGTTCGCGTGGGTGATTTTGTCAGCGCAAATGGAAATAACGTATTTATAACGTCTACGGTGTATGCCTTTGAGCTGCCTGATCTCGGCCCAGTCGCGGCCCCCTTCGCTACTGGAAGCCTGTCCTTCACTCTAAACACGCTTGATGCGAATGGTGGTGGAGGATACAATGGAGACCTTTACGGAATCGATGCCCGCGCTTCCAGTGCCATCGTTGCTGCTGACTATTATGCTGGTGCTGCCGATGACCCCGCTGCGAACGCGACCAAATTACAGGATAGCATTCTGACAGATACCACTGCGCTTGGTGTGGTAACTTCCGGCGACATCGCTGCCTTCCTCAACGCTCAATACGACTCTGGTAGTAATATTGGGGAATTTGTGTTCCTGAGATTGAACAAGGATAATGATGTCTACCCATTCGCCGAATCATCTGGGTATCTTGTAACTACGGCAAATGATGGTGATGTTGCTGAGAGACCTGTCATCAATTTCACTGTCGCCCCAATCCCAGAGCCATCGTCCGCAGCATTGCTGGGTCTCGGTAGCCTCGCTCTACTGCGTCGCCGCCGCTAAGAGGTTTTATAAACTTTTCCAAGCCCCACCCGATCATCGGGCGGGGTTTTTTTCTTGTCTGGGATGACCTTCTGGCAAACCACGAGATTTTCGATGCACGACAAATGTAAGAGGCAGTTCAAACGGCGGTGGAACAGCCATCCCATGCAGTTTTCTCTTTGATTGTAGGAGTTGAGCTATGCTCTTTTGATGTGCCAGGTTTTTTCGAGTGCTGGTCAGTAGGTATCACCATTCACAAAGTCCTTCGACATGGCTGGCGGAGCCATCACGGAGCCAGGAGTCGAGTTGGGCGGGGTCTTTGAGTTGTTGGCCGCGGAGGCGGGGGACGACGAGGAAGTGACTCTGGATCTCGGGGAGGGTGGTGAGGTCTCCCCAGAGTTTTTCGAACTGGGTGACGGGGAAGATGTCTTCTTGGCCGTGGCCCCAGCGCTTTTTGACTTCCTTGAGGGTGATGTAGGTGGGGAGGCGGGAGGCGATCTCGCGGATGCCGGTGGCGATTTTTTCCTGATCGTCAGTGAGGATGTCTTGGCGGGTGAGGCGGAAGAGGGTGAGGAGTTGGTCGAGGTCGATCCATGTGGTCATGGAGTTGTAGTAGGAGAGCTCGAACTCGTCTTCTTCACGGGGGAGGGCGAGGCCTTCTAGGAGGCGGGGGCGCTTGTTGACGCGGGCGAGTCCGCCTCCTCGGTCTTCGAGTCGGCGGGTGATGACCTCGAAGCTGAGTCCGGCTTCGCTTTTTAAATGGTGACCTAATAAGCCGGGGTCGAGGTCTGCTCCGAGGGTGTCGATGTTATGGAGCATGAGCGTCTTGAGTTGGGGGCGCTCTTCTAGGAGTGATTTTAGGGTGCCGTTGAGAAAGAGGTTCGGGAGCTCGAAGAAGTGGCCGACGGGGTGGAGGCACTGGAGGGGGAGGTTGTCGGTGTAGTCGCTGGCTTCTCCCTGGCTGCGGGCCCAGCTGATGAGGGCGGAGCGGCCGGATTCGCGCATTTTTTGCTGCTGCTCATCGAGGGTTTGCTGGGGCATTTCTTCCCAAGCAAAGCGGAGGTCGCGCTCGGTGGGGACCATGCGCTGGCCGACGGAGCGACCGGGTGAGAGGTGGAGGGGGCCGGGGTAGGCGTAGTTCTCCTGTTGCTCAAGGAATTGGGCGGTGGGCCTATTGGTGAGGTAGGAGGTGGTGAAGATGTGGGGGATGGTGGCTCCAAATTCAGAGCCTCTTTTTCGCGACTTGGCGAGGTGGGTCTCGATGAAGGTGCGGTGGCGGCCGGCGAACTTTGTGAAGGGGTGGAGGGCTTTGCAGACTCCGGCGCCTTGGGTCCAGCGGGAGCCTGCTCCGGCGGCGAGGGTGATGACGGCGACTTCGCCATTCTTCAGCGCGGCTTCGCCGAGGGCTTGGAGCTCGGGGGAGGGGGCGTCTTTTGAAAAGTCGGCAATGTCCTGAGGGAGGACGTCCTCGATCTGGGTGTTTGCGGGGAGGCGGTTCTGGGCGAGGCCGATGCGGCCATGGAGGAGGTCGCGGCGGATGGTTTCGTGTTGCTCGGAGTCGAACCCGTGGAGCTTGAGGAGTTCCTTGAGGGAGCCTTTTTCTGATCCGGCTTCTTCGATGCGGGGGATGAGGGTGTCGAAGAGGGATTGGACGGAATCTTTGAAACGGGGATCCTTCCGGCAGGCGAGGGCGAAGCGGTCTAGCTCGGCGCGTTCGCTGGGGGAGAGGGAGTCAGGTTGGGCGCGGAGGAGTTCGCTGACGCTGAGCTGGTAGTAGCCGGGGGGGAGGAAGGCGCTCTCGCGGTCTAACAGATCGGCGTAGGTTCCGTGTGGGTTGATGGAGAAGTCGTAAACGACGGGGTCCATGGCGAAGGGGAGGGCATTCTCGAGTTCGCGCTTGGTCTCAAGCATGATCACTTGGAGGCGGCCGAGTGCTTCGGCCTTGCGGGCGGGGTTGACGATGAAGCCCATGCCGCCGCCGGACATGCCGCCGAGCATCCAGAAGCCCCAGAAGTCGCTGCCGAATTCTGCTTCGGCGCGCTTGATGAGGGTTTCGGTGAAGTGGTTGGTGGCCCAGGGGATGATGGTTTGGAGGGGGCCGCGGAAGTTCTCGGTGGTGAGGCGGCCGAGGGTTTTGATGTCGCCTTGGGCGAGGGCGTCGACGATTTGGTCGAGGAGGTTGAGGGCGTC
>JALZWA010000141.1 GCA_023299815.1 Akkermansiaceae bacterium | reverse complement strand
TCTGGAGCTGGTTGAAGCCGGTCTCGGGGTAGGTGTTTTCCCAGAGCTTGCCGCAGTCATGGAAAAGGATACCAGCGATGAGCAGGTCGCGGTTCAGCTCTGGATAAACTGGATGGAGCGCGAGTGCGGAGCGCATCATCTGAGCGACGTGCTCTACGAGGCCGCCACGGCGCGCGTGGTGATTTTTCTTAGCAGCCGCGGTGCGACGGAATCGATCACCAAACTGCGAGATGAATTCATCACAAAGCGACTTTAGGCGAGGGTCGGCCAGATCAGCCAGAGCATCGGTGATAACAGCCCAGTCCGCATCCTGCTTGGCGCGGGTGACAGGATCTCCGGCGAGGAAGTCGCGGGTTTCGTCCTCATTGAGAAAGCGAAATTTCCAGCCTTTACCATCGATGCCATATTGATTCTTCGTCCACTCCCCATGGAAGTTGAGGAAGGTCTCAGGGTCGATGTCCTCAGAGGCGTCCCACTGCGGGTGATTGTTCCAGAGCTTCAGCGTGATGCCGCCGGTAGCATCTGCGATAGACCATTCGCGGTAAGGCTTTCCACCTTTTGTTTCCCGCTCTTTGACGGCTTGAAGCTGGGCTGAAAAGGTCGCCTCAAGAGGGGCTTCGCTGGTGCTTTGGAGGAGGTCGCTGATCGTCATGACTTAACAAAGTCGGATCATGTCCTTCACTGATTGTTTCCAAAGGAAAAAAAGACCGCGGCGGGAATATCGGAGATTTTCATCATCGGCGGGGACGAGAATCCCTTGAGTAATATTGTAGTCTAGCTGTCTCTTCATCTCCTCCTCGATCGCGGCGATAATCTCATCAGGGTCAGGGATTTTAAGGTCGCCCTCCTCTAGGTTCAGCTTTGCGAGGTGATTTTCATGATCGTGAAAGACCATCGGGAAGCGATTTTTCTCGCAGGGGAGGTGAAGCCAGTTTGCCTCCGGCGCGTGCTTGAGCATCGTGGAAAAGGGGTAGTTGGAGGTGTGCACGTTCCGGCCATTAGCGGTGCGGCAGCAAATGGTAGCAAATGCGAAGGCGACATTATCATGCTCGCA
This sequence comes from Akkermansiaceae bacterium, assembly GCA_023299815.1. GTDB lineage: Bacteria > Verrucomicrobiota > Verrucomicrobiia > Verrucomicrobiales > Akkermansiaceae > SW10. The sequence continues at coordinate 7,232 of JALZWA010000141.1, read as the reverse complement.
AAGGCAGACTGAGGCCACGGCGCGGGCTTCGGGATGCCAGAAGATTCGGTAATACTGCTGCATCCCAGCCCAGTTCCAGCCGCGATCAGTGACGTGCTCGAAATCTGCTTCCTCGATTTCCTCAATCATGCGCGCGGCATTAGGATAATAATCCTCCTGAGGCGGGTTCTTGAGGTTTAGTCGATTCGCGCGAGGAAGCCGGAGATGTCTTACGCGCTTTAAAAGATCAAACCATGGGATGAAGAACCACAAAACAAGCCCGATCAAGCCAGCCCACCAGCAGCAACAAATAAATGAACATGCGAGAGCTGAGCTGAGAAGAAAGGTGAGAGCCCCCAATTTTCTGAGAAGAATCGTCCTGCAAGACCGCAGGGCAAACCCGACAATCAAGATGGAGAGGACGATTAAAAATTCACGCATAGATAGTGATCTTTTCTGCGAGTCTCGCAGCTGGCGGAAGGTGGTGCTGATTTCCTGAAATTTCCAGCGGTTTTCTCGCGAGACTTGCAGGAGGAGGCAGATTTCTTAGTTTTACGGCATGGCAATTGAACCCTTTCTTGAGACGTGGCCCAGCATTGATGATTCCGCTTTCGTAGCAGCGAGCGCAGATGTGATCGGCCGCGTCACTCTCGGTGAAGAATCCAGCATTTGGTATAACGCGACGCTGAGAGGAGACATTAATGAGATCGTCATCGGCCCTAAGAGTAATGTGCAAGACAATGCCGTGGTGCATCTTGCGGATGACTTTGGATGCTACGTAGGCGAGTTGGTCACAGTGGGGCATGGCGCGATCATCCACGCTTGCACAATTAAAGATGAGGTTCTGGTAGGAATGGGCTCTTGTGTGCTCGATGGCGCGGTCATCGGCGAGCGCTCGATCATCGGGGCAAACTCGCTCGTGACTGGCGGAACCATCATTCCTCCAGGGTCTCTCGTGCTCGGAAGTCCCGCAAAGGTGGTGAAAAATCTCGACCTGAAAGCACAAGGAGAGATCAAGCACTGGGCTGAGAAATACGTGAAAAATTCGCGCCTTTTCAAAGAACGTCAGTTTTAAGTGAGATCGATACTGGCAATTTCCGGTAGAAAAATGGAAGCTCTTCTCAGATGAACGAACTGGTCCGCGTCGAACCGATAGCCCTCCTTCCCACTCAGGCGGGTTGCGCTGTGTTTTTGGGTGATGGGACTAAGGTGATTGTCTTTTACATCGATCCCTCCATCGGAGCTTCGATCAATGCCGTCCTCGCGAAGGTTGAACCACCTCGTCCTCTGACGCATGATGTCTTCACGCAGACGCTGGAGGCTTTTGGGGCTGAGGTGCTGCACACCACGATTGTCGATGTCCAGGGTGAGGTCTTTTTCTCCCGCCTCTATATTAAGGCAGAAAATGAGATCATGGAGCGCAAGATCGTGGAGCTAGATGCGCGTCCGAGTGACTGCATCGCGCTGGCGGTGAGGCAGAACGCTCCCATCTTTGTGGCGCCCCAAGTGTGGCAGAAGCTAGAGGATGTCAGTGACACTTTGGATGATCTCCGGAGTCAGCCTAGTGAGTCTGGAGGCTATGGCCTTGAGGGTGAGTAAAGTTGTCTCTTGTTTTAAAAGAGAGGTTGCGGGCTTCCAGATGTTGATTATCTTGGACGCGTAATGACCACCCCAAGCTATCTGAGCGAAGAAATCCTACTCAATCCCGAGAGGCGAGAATTCCCCAATTTTGACTTGAAGCGTCTTCTTGAGACCGTCTTCAAACCCACACAGGACTGTAAAGTCTGCGTGTTGGTGGACTTTGACGATCCCCGGGAACTCATTAAGGACTTAGCCTTCCTCGAGCAGGATGGCTTTGAAGTTCAGAAGAATGCGCACCAGTATTTCTACCAAGGCCTGAAGGACGGGGTGATGGCTGAACTTGGAATGACTGGCGGCGAAATGTTCGCCTACAAGTGCAGTAAGGGGTCCAATCTCGATCTCGAAGATGAACTCTATGACGTGGCCGGGACCAAGCTCTCCCTCGATGGTGACCTTTACCCCAACTACGACATCATTCTCTGCATCTCGACCTTTTCTGCTACTGCTCCGCTCACTGCGAAGTGTAAGGAATACGGCTTCCGCGGTGCCACGATGCACGGGATGAATGATGTGATCCTCAATTCCGGCCTCGCGGTCGATTATGAGGAGGTTTCCATCGATGCAGAAAAAATGCGTGCTGCTCTTGATCAGCCAAATGCAGTGGAGATCGACTTCGAGCTAGAGGACGGAAAAATCCTCACTTCATGGCTTGGTCTTGATGGTCAGTCTGCTCAAAAATCTCACGGCCTCTGCCAAGGAACTGCTCCGGATATTGCGAATCTTCCAGCGGGGGAAGTTTACTTCGTGCCGCACGATGCTAAGGGACAGTTCCCCATGAAGTATGAAGACGGAACTCTCGGCGTGCTCGATGTCGAGAACCGCGATGTCGTCCGCTCGACCCTCATCGAGGGGAGTCAGGCGACGATCGACGAGCACAATGCGCGCCTCAAGGACGATCCCATGACTGGGACGCTGGGCGAGCTCGGCTTTGGCACACAGGTGCTGCCGGTTTCGTATCAGGACATTCAGGATGAGAAGGTGCTCGGGACTTGTCACCTCGCCACGGGGCGCGATGACCATCTCGGCGGCGACATTGTCCCAGACATGTTCAAGGTCCACGAGAACAGCACGCATGATGATATTCTCTTCGCGCCTCACAAGACGCCGAACTTCAATGTCAAGGAGGTCCGCATGATCTGGGATGATCGCACGGAGGTTATTATCGAGGACTTCAAGCCTTCAGCCTATGTCATCAATGCGATGTCAGGTAAGAAGTCTGAGGCGGCGCTCGCCTAGGTTCTTCCTTTTTAAAAAGTCCGGACCGGTGAAGGTCCGGGCTTTTTTTGTGGGCGCGTGGCGCAAATCCCGATACCTCGCAGGACGTCATGCCACAGAAGAGCTGGACCGATAAGATCTTGGCTCCCTTCGAGCGCAAGACGTCCTCGGGGCGCTACGTCGCCGAGATCGATGGCCTCCGCTTTCTGGCGATCTTTCTCGTGATCTTGTTTCACGCGCACCTCTTTTTTCGCGATGGCACCGAACCGGTGAATGCGCATGAGCTTGCGGGGAGGGATTGGGGGACGATCTTCCGGCATCTGCCGAACTTCTTCATCGCGAAGGGCTGGTTTGGCGTGCAGATCTTTTTTGTGATCTCGGGTCTGGTGCTTGCGCTGCCTTTTGCCTCGCATCATTTAAAAGGGACTCGTCTTCCTGAGCTGCGTGACTATTTTAAACGTCGCCTCATTCGCATTGAAATCCCTTATCTCATCACGCTCACGCTCTTTTTTGTGACCTCAGGGCTTTGGAATGGGGCAGGCATGCGCGAGATGCTTCCGCACTACCTCGCCGGGCTCATTTACAGCCATACCGTGTTTTTTGACGGCGCGCTCAATCCGCTGCTTGGCGTGGCGTGGACACTGGAGATCGAGATCCAGTTCTACCTCCTCGCTCCTTTTCTTTGTCGTATCTTCATGATCTCGAATGCTCCTCTGCGTCGAGGGATTCTCTTGGCCGCAGTCGTGGCGATGCAGTTCGTGAATGAGGGGCTGAAAGGGGTGTGGCCGTCTGGAGTTTGGGACCATTTTATCATCGGTCAGTTGGGTTACTTCTTGATAGGAATTCTTCTCGCTGACCTCTTCCTTTCGCCGGGTTTTCATCGGTGGAGAGAGGGGAGGCGCGGATCTCTCTGGGATGTGGTGGGGCTCATCGTTTGGCCGCTGGTCTTCCTCATGATTGAGTGGAACCTCCCGGTGAACTTGAAGCCCTTCGCTCTCCTTATCGGCTTCCTCGCAGTTCTTTGTGGAAATCGTTTACTCCGTCTCTTCCGGAATCGCTGGCTCACCGCGGTGGGCGCGATGTGCTACACCGTCTACCTTTTCCACAACACGATGCTCTACGTCATCCTGCGGCCGCTCGTTTTCACAGACATCCTAGCGGGGAACTGGCCTTTCAATGCCGTCTTGATCACGCTCATGGCGCTCATGGCGATCGTGATGTGCGCGGGGCTCTTTCTCCTCGTGGAGAAACCTTTTGCACGTGGCAAATTACCGTGGAGCAAGGCGTCGAAAAATGCGCCACAGCACAAAGAATAATCCTAGGAGTAGGACGCCGCCGATCAGCCAGGCCCACCAGGGGATGACGATCTTGGTCTTCAATGAAAGCGACATCGGCTCAGTCACGTGCTCTTTGAGGAGAAATCTCCAGATGAGAGTTTTACCGCCATTCTCTACTTTGTGCGCATTCGTCTCGGTTGCCGGAAAAGGAAGGTGGATCAAATACCGGAAGTTAGAAGAGCCAAGGAGTCCTGGATTATTGGCGATCATTTCGGGAAACATGCCTGCCAAGGAGATGTCCCGCTGGAAGGAGGGACTCATCCCATTCATCGCGAAGGTGATACCGCCGGACATCGCATCAGCTTGTGCGGGGTCCATCCCAGTATCCTCGATTAAGACATCGAGATTCCGCTCCGAGATCTCCAAAAGATCGCGCGCATCGTCAAAGGTCGCCTCCAGATGAAAGATAAGCTGGCGCCCCACCATCCCAAAACTCAGAGCCTGAATCTCGATACCATCCTCACGCTCATCCAGTGCGCGCAGCGCCGCCACGATCACATCGGGATCGCCCATTTGTGCTTTCAGGGCAGGGGGAAACTCGTAATGCGCCCGCAGCTTCCCTGAAGCATCAAGATTGATCCACACCTCTTCCTCGCCCTCGATGCAAGAATTCAGAAGCAGAAGCGGGAGAAAAAGGAGGAGGGCAGTGAGTCGATAGGACATCTATGGAGAGTCAACGCCATCTCCCGTGGCCCGTCAAATGCGGGTGCCTTTATTGTTTCGCTCGCGAGATCGTTTCGGATGAAAAAGGAGTTGCATCTTAGCGCAAGGAAGATCATCTTTCTCACGTCAAAGATGACAAAGTTGATCAACTTTATAAGGTTTATTCGATGATTCCTCCGCACGCTCCATTTTCTCCTGAGCAGAGCGCTTCGCTCACTGCTCTGCTTTCCGGCTTTTCTCCTGAGCAATCCACTTGGTTGAGTGGCTTCCTTGCCGGTCTTTCTCCCCAGTCCGCAGCAGCGCCTGCAGGTCTTACCATCGTCTACGGCACCGAGTCCGGGAACTGCGAGGAACTCGCCGACCGCACCCTTAAGGCAGCGAAGAAAAAAGGAATCAAGGCGACCATGAAGAATCTCGCTGAGATGGCTCCTGCCGATCTCGGGAAAGTGGATAATCTCGCCGTCATCATCAGCACCTGGGGCGATGGCGAGCCACCGGAAGCCGCTGAAGGCTTCATGGGAGCTTTCGCTACCGAGTCTCCTGATCTGAAGGGGACTCGCTTTACCGTCTGCGCCTTGGGCGACACTTCCTACGAGAAGTATTGTGAAATGGGCAGGGTTTTTGACACCCGACTCGAAGCTCTCGGAGCTGAACGCATCACCGAGCGTGAGGAATGCGATGTCGACTTCGAGGACTCCTACGCCGCTTGGGCCGACCGACTCTTCGCCGAACTCGGTTCCGGCGCTGCTGCTCCAGTGGCTGCTTTCAATGCCGCCGCCGCTCCAGCCGTTGAGTATGGAAAGAAGAACTACTTTCCCTCAGAGGTTCTCGATAACGTTCTCCTCAATGGCGAGGGCACCGCAAAAGAAACAGTCCACGTCGAACTCTCACTCGAAGGTTCCGGACTTACTTATGAAGCGGGCGATGCTCTCGCTGTCGTTCCTTTTAATGCGGAAGATGTCATCAATGGTATTTTAAAAGTCACCGGCTTCTCCGAGTCCGAGGAGGTCGAGATTAAGGGCGGCGAAAAGTTCTCCTTCGGCGAGGCGCTTCGCAGCAAGCTCGACATCACCGCACTCTCCCGTGCAATCGTGAAAAAGTATCTCGCGCTCGCAGCGAATGCCGACCTTGAAAAACTCCTCTCAGACGAATCCAAGGCCGAGTTCATGGACTGGATCTGGGGTCGGCAAATCGTCGATCTCCTCGAAACCTATCCCATCAAAGGGCTCACCGCTCAGCAATTCACAAGCATTCTTCGCAAACTGCCACCACGCCTTTATTCCATCGCCTCCAGCCCGAAAGCTCACCCCGGCGAAGTCCACCTCACGGTCGCCGCCGTGCGATACGAGGGGCACGGAAAAGACCGTAAAGGCGTCGCCTCCACCTTCCTCGCTGACGAAGCCCCCGTGGGAGACAAGGTTCAAGTCTACGTCCACTCGAATAAGAACTTCCGTCTCCCTGAAGACGATGCCGCTCCGATCATCATGGTCGGACCGGGCACTGGGATCGCTCCTTTCCGAGCCTTCGTAGAAGAGCGTGGAGAGAGGGGAGCAAAAGGCGAGAGCTGGCTCTTCTTCGGCGACCAGAAATACAACTTCGACTTCCTCTACCAACTCGAGTGGCAGGATCACCTCAAGTCTGGCGCGCTCAGCCAGCTCGATGTCGCCTTTTCCCGCGACCAGCCCGAGAAAGTCTACGTCCAAGACGTCATAAAAAAGAATGCCGCAGAAGTTTATGCGTGGCTTGAGAAAGGCGCTTACTTCTACGTCTGCGGAGATGCCAATCGCATGGCCAAGGACGTCCACGACACCCTCATCGAGATCGTATCCACCCACGGCAAGCTCTCTACCGAAGAGGCCACCGCCTACGTCGCCCAACTTAAAAAAGACAAGCGCTACCAGCGAGACGTCTACTAAATTTCCACCCCAACCATTTTTAAAAGATCATGAGCGAAGAGAAGAAACTCGCCCACAACGAGTATATGAAAATCGACAGCAACTACCTCCGCGGGACACTCGCGGAAGGGCTTGCTGACACCTCCACCGGCGGACTCACCGAGGACGAGCAACAGCTCCTCAAGTTCCACGGCTGCTACCTGCAGGACGATCGCGACATCCGCGCAGGTCGCCGCAAGCACAAGCTTGAGAAAGCATTCAGCTTCCTCATCCGTGTCCGTGTCCCTGGTGGTGTCGCTACTCCTGATCAGTGGATCAAGATGGATAATCTCGCCGATGATTACGCCAACGGCACGATTAAGCTCACCACGCGTCAGGCTTTCCAGCTTCACGGCGTCATCAAGACTCAGCTCAAGAAGACGATCCAAGAAATCAATGCTGCTGCCATGGACACCATCGCAGCTTGCGGAGATGTGAACCGGAATGTCATGTGCAATCCGAA
>JALZWA010000140.1 GCA_023299815.1 Akkermansiaceae bacterium | reverse complement strand
TTCCAGTTTTATGACGAGCAGGACGGCCGGATCGATGTCTTCTCCCACTACCTCGACTACAAGACGAGCTGGCTTCAGAAAAATGGCGAAGATAAGACGACGCTCGGGCTGCGTCTGGTAGTCGACTCCCTAAGTGGCATGACACCCACCGGAACGCATGGGGAGGATCCAAACGATTGGCTTTTTCAAGAGATCGATGACGATCGCTACGTCCAGGTCATCTCGCTCGATCACGAGTTCGATGACCACACGCTGAGCTTCGAATACGCCCGAAGCGAGGAGGAGGACTACCTTTCAAACTCGGTCGCGCTGAAATGGCGAGGTGAGTTTTTCGATAAAAACACCACTCTCACAGCGGGGGTGGCAGTAGCGCTTGATGACGTGAAGGCGACGCCAGCCACGCAGATCTCGACCGATCAAAATAAGGACACCCTAGATCTCAGTCTCGGCATCTCACAGCTACTCGGCACCCGGACCATTCTCGATGTCACGCTGGGCTACGGGCACTCGACTGGCTACCTCGCCGATCCCTACCGCCAGATCTCACAGGTCGTCAATATTTTCGGCTTTGATAACACCTTAAACTTCGCCGAGAACCGCCCTGACGAGCAGGACCGCTGGGTCGCTAAGATCGCCGCGCGCCACTACCTCCCTGAGCTGAACGCAGCTCTCGCCGGCTCCTACCGCTTCTTTGCCAATAGCGATGATCTCTACGGCCACACCTTTGAGCTGAAGTGGATCCAGCAGGTGAATGATGCACTGAGCATCACCCCCTACCTCCGCTACTACCAGCAGAGCAGCGCGGACTTTTACTTCCCCTCACTCACCGGCACGGGCATCAATGGCACTGGGCTGAATGATGGCACCGGGGAGTTCTATTCCTCAGATTACCGACTCTCATCCTTCGAGGCTTTCACGGTCGGGATCAAGGCCTCTTATGAATTCACTGAATCATTCAGCGTCGATCTCCAGCTAGAGCGCTATGAAACGAGTGGCCTCAGCTCGGGAACTCCTGACATTCTTTTCCCAAAAGCAAATGTCTTCTCAATCGGGGCGAATTGGACTTTCTAAAATCATGACCACGCAGGATCTCACCGCAGGACTCTTCAAGCTCCGCTTCAAGGCGCTGGGGACGAATTGTGTCGTGCAGTTCCGCGCGCCCTCGGTCGATTCCGCGAAGGGTTACCGGACCGCGGCACTTGGGTGGATCAAGGAGTTTGAAAAAACGTGGTCCCGCTTTAAGCCAGACTCGCTGCTGTGTCAGATCAATGCCTCAGCGGGTAAGACCGCGATCCAACTGACTCCGGAGCAGGATCAGGTGGTGCGGCTCTGCGAGCACACTTACCGGACTTCACGAGAGATCATCGACCCCAGTTCCTACCCGCTCACGAAGCTCTGGGATGAAGCGGCACAGCGGGATGAGATTCCTTCTGAAGAAGCGATCTCAACGGCACGCAGTTCCGTAGGCTGGGAGAAGGTGGAGTTCTCAAGCGGTCAAATTTTCCTCCCTGAAAAAGGGATGGCGCTAGAGATCGGCGGCTTTGGTAAGGAATATGCGGTGGACCAGCTCATCGCGCTGGCGCGCTCCTTCGAGATCGAGCATGCGCTGGTCGATCTCGGCCGGGATATCGCCACCCTAGGATCTCCCGCGCACGGACCTTACTGGGTGGTAGGTGCAGAGAATGCCCAGGAGCTAGACGCGCCGCTCCACCGGCTCGCGATCACCAATCAAGCGCTCGCCACTTCTGGAAATGGCCGCCGTTTCCGCAGCATCGGCGGGGAGAGATTTGGCCACATCATCGATGCCAGATCGGGCTGGCCGGTAAAGAATGACCTCCTCACCGCGACCTGCCTCGCAAACGACTGCCTCACCGCTGGCCTGCTCTCGACCAGCGCCTGCATCCTAGGCACGGAGGCTGGGATGGCAGAGATCGATCGCAGCCTCCATACCGAGGCGCTCTTTCAGACCGAGACAGACACTCTTTTCTCACGTAGTATCCACCTTCACCTCATCGCTTCATGAAGATCCTTCTCACGCTCGCCCTCACACCCCTCTTTTTCCTGGTCTCCTGTGCCAAGGTCCCTGCCGACCAGCGCGGCTATCTCGCCACCAAGGTGATGAAGCCAGACCGCGATCCGCTCGGTGACTCGATGTCTGATCACATGTATTTCTCCCGCGAAGCCTCACAGGGCGGCAACGGAATCGGCGGCGGCGGCTGCGGCTGTAACTAAACTTTTCACACACCCATGAACCTTCGTATCCAAGCGCAACGCGCGACTCATCTTCTCAGCAGCACGCTCGCGGTGGTGGCCCAGCGACTCCCATTTATTAAGCACTTTGCTCCGCTGATTTCATCCCCCGCGACTCTGCGACTTGCGACTCCACTGACGGTGAGCTTCGTGGGGATCGATACCCTGACAGGGCAGACTACTTTTGTGGCACCGCTCAATGGTTTCGATGACCCCACCGATACCACCGTCGGAGAAGACTTCACTTGGGCCTTCAATACCCAAGGTAATCATAATGCACGTTCTTACGAAATCAGCGGTCTCCCTCCCGGCGTCACTTATTCCTTCGGCCTTCCTGGAAATTCCAACCAAGGGGGAGTTTTCTCTGGTTCCGTTTCCGTGCCTGGAATCTACCAAGTAGAAATTATCGGATGGCGCTTTTTAAACTTCGGCGGACAGGGGACCCCCACCTACACCCTGACCATCAATGCCACCCAAGCAGCCTCGCCATTTGAAATCTGGCAGCAGCAATTCTGGACAGGCGATGATCTCGCAGACGTGGCGATCTCCGGCCCCGATGCTGATCCTGATGGTGATGATATCCCCAATCTCCTCGAGTTCACTCTAGATTTGAACCCCACCACAAAGCAGGCCCTTCCTGGAACCTTCGGCCCTGACCCTTCTGACCCCGAACTTCTCCTCTGGGAGATCCCCTACCTCGGGACCGGAAATATGACCTTCCAAGAAAACGACGATCTCAGCACCGATAACTGGACCGATGTCGCAGAAGGAGATGTGGAAGAGCTTCCCAATACGATCCAATTCCGAGTGAGCAAGCTGGATGCCACGAAGAAGTTCTTCCGTCTCAAGGCGACGCTGTAGTAGGCTCGCCCGCAGATGAATTTTTCGCTTCCCGCCTTTTGGCTCAGTCTCTTTGTGGGGCTGATCTTTATTGCGCTGGTGACACGGGTTGTGCGGAAAAATGCAGCGCATCAGGGACTCCTCGCGCTGCTGAGCCTGAGCCTCCTGGGGCTTGAGAGCGGGCAGACGCTCGCGGTCTTCCTCTTTGTCTTCGGCGTGACTTATGGGGCGCTTCGTTTTCTTGCACAGCAAGAGAAGGCCTCGAAGATTCTTATCGGACTAGTGGTGGCGCTGCAGTTGGTGCCGCTCGTTTTTTTTAAGTACGGGAACTTTCTGAGTTCGCAGATTCTCAGCGAGCCCCCGAACCTTTTAAGAGATCTTCTCATCCCAGTAGGGCTCTCATTTTACACCTTTCAGATGGTGGGACTCCTCATCGACACAGTGAAGGATCGGCTTCCGCTCCCTTCATTTCTCAACTGCCTGAACTTCGCCTCTTTCTTCCCGCAGATCGTGGCGGGCCCGATCGAGCGGCGCAGCGACCTGCTCCCACAGATGGAGACATTTCGCTTCCGACTCGACTGGGATTCAGTGGAGCACGGGGTCCGCTGGATCGTGCTGGGGCTCTTCATGAAGCTGACGCTGGCGGAAAATATCGCCTCGGAATCAGCGGCGATCACGGGGGACGCAGGGAATCCTTTCCTGGTGTGGCTGGAGTGCGTCTTCTTTTCCCTCCGCATCTATAATGACTTCGCGGGCTACAGCTTCATCGCCTACGGGATCGCGACCTGCCTCGGGGTGAGGCTGACGCTGAACTTCCTCAGCCCCTACTGGACGACGAACTTCCGCGACTTCTGGCGCCACTGGCACGTCTCACTCAGCCAGTGGTTTCGCGATTATCTCTACATTCCGCTCGGTGGAAATCGCAGCCCGTGGCGGCCCGCTCTCATCCTGCTCGTCTTCGCGGTCTCGGGAGTGTGGCACGGCGCAGGGTGGAACTTCGTCCTCTGGGGCGCACTCCACGGGATCCTCGTTCTTCTCCCACCGTGGTCAAAATTTCGCATCCCGAAGCCCCTCGCGTGGGGACTTCACATGGGGCTCGTGATGTTTACCTGGCTCTTTTTCTTCGAGCGAGACAGCGCGGTGCTTTTTGAAAAAGTGACCACTCTTTTGAATCCGCTGAACTATTCGATAGGCCACCTTAAGGGCGTCATAACGGCCTTTCCTAATAAGAGTGCGATGATCGCCTCTGGAGCCATTCTCGGGCTGAGCGCCTTCGCAATCGCACTGGAGGGACTCACGCTCAAGAAGCCTTACGCCCTGCTCACGAACCGCTTTACCTGCCTCATCCTGATCATGCTGATCTACCTTTTCCAACCCGCTGCTTATAGTGAATTCATCTACTTCAACTTCTAAGCGCTGGCTTCTTTCCTACCTCGTCGCGCTGCTCCTCGCAGCGGGAATCGGCTGGGTCTACGCCTCCCGCTTTGAGCCAGAGACGCAATTCTGGGTCGAGGCTTTTCAAAAGAGACGAGCCGAGATGACCCACCGGAGCGATGAGCCGCACGTCATCTTCACGGGCGATTCCGCCTGCTCGTTTGGAGTGAATCCCGAGGCCTTTCAAAGCGCGAGTGGAAGAGCCTCTTTCAACCTCGGGGGCACGCGCCAAATGGGGATCGACACCTTCATGGAAGAAGCCCTTGCACAAGCCCGAGAAGGCGACTCTATCGTGCTCATCTGCAACCCCGATCTCCTCATCGGAGGTGCCAATGATTTTGCGACAAAGGCCGGGGCACAAATGGCCCTTGCCTTGCCCAGCGAGTCTACTTTTTCGGAAAAAATCCAAGCCTCGCGCCCCGGCTTCAGCCACCTCATCACTCTCGCTGCGAAAATCGGTTTAGGGCGGCCCGCTTTCGTCTACGACATGCAGGACTACCGCGAAGGCGGCCAAGTCGCGACCGAGATTCGTATTGAGCAAAACGGCAGCACTCAGCTCTTTTCGAAAAGTGCCGATGAAGTTTCCGCCGCCGCAAAGACTCTCCATTTCTGGGCAGAGCGCTGCCGCGCAAAAGGGATCACCCTGCAATATCTTCTCCCTCTCGAACTCACCGATCCGAGCGGTCTCGAGCAAAACCGCAAAGGCAAGCAGGACTTCCTCCAAGGCCTCTCCGAGAGCACTCAAAACGTCACCATTTTATCCATGGTCAACTCAGGCTGTAGCGATGACCCCAGCATTTTTTCCGACACCTTTTTCCACCTCACCGAGGAAGCCGCGCGCCAATTCTCAGCGGAGCTCGCCGCCATCGTTTCTCCCTAGAGAAACGAGCAGACGTAGTGGCACTCGTCCTTCACCGAGATCGTGAAACCTGAGTTTGCAGGAACCTCGAAGCTCTCGCCCTTAGAAACATTATTCGGCTCCTCGCTGCCATCCAGCACATAGGAACAAGCACCACCCACAATCTCCATCCGCTCCGCCGCTTCCGTTCCAAAGTGATACGACCCCGGGAGAATCACCCCCAAGGTCTTCTTTGCTCCATCGGCTAAGAGGATGGTGTGGGAAATGACTTTCCCATCGAAATAGACATTCCCTTCGGCAAGCGCGGTGACATTTTCAAACTGCATGGCGGAGAAATTGCGCATCCAGACGAAGGGCGCAAGATCAATTTGAACGAAGCCCAAGGTCCGTCGCGCGGATCTTCTGGATCTTCGTGAGACGATGGACAACCAGAATGGCAAAGACCGTGCCGGCTAAACCGAAGGGACTCATCGCAATATAAAGCCGATAGCCCATTCCAATTTCCTCCGTGCTTCGAGCATCTGAAAAGACCCACTGTGTCACCACCGACGTCACCGCAGAGAGAATCCAAAATCCCCACCAGAGACCCAGCAGCTTACCCATTGTCAAACCGAGAGGCTTCTGCGACGCGTCACGAATCCAAGCCATCGCTTGATAAGGCTTCCAGAGCGATGCCACCGGCACAAAATACCAACCCACCGTCCACGCGGAAGTATAAGAGTCACGGCCACGATAAATTGCCGTAGCGCCATCTCGGCTATTGATGAGCCATGCATTCTTACAGGTCTTATTTGCCCAGATCGCCCAGATCAGGGCCGTGACATAGAAGAAGATGGTGATAAAATTAGTCACCGCCAGATCCACCTTAGCGAGCATCGTCGATTCTCCATCACTTTCTCCGTAGACCCCACGATCGATTCGACCCAGATCCAACCAACTCGTCAGCACAGGAACCAAGCTCGCCGCAAAGTAGACCACCAAGAAAAAGATCAACACCATCGACAACCCACCCGTCTCTCGAAAAGCTCCATAAGGCGATCCCTGCCCCGGATGCCTCGGAAGGGTAGGGTTTGCCTCAACTTGGGTCGTGGGGGGACGATACGGGTTTTCGCTCATAAGAGGGGAACTTCGTATTCCTTAACTGTTATCAATCAAGAGATCACCAAAAAACCACCAAAAAACGGGTAGCCAGCCGCATTTTAACAGAAGAGACTCCACCGCAGTGCGCACCACCGACTTCCACTACGACCTCCCCGAGGAACTCATCGCCTCCCGTCCACTCGAGGACCGGGCCGCCTCCCGCATGATGGTTATCAACCGCGAGAAAGGCACCATCTCCCACCACCACTTCCGCGAATTCCCCGACCTCCTCCCCCCGGACCACCTCCTCGTCTTAAATGACACCCGCGTCATCCCCGCCCGCGTCTTCTCAAACGACCGAAAAATCGAACTCGTCCGCACCGATGCACCCGACCCCTCAAACTGGTGGTGCCTCGTCCGCCCCGGCAAGAAAATGAAGCCCGGCCGCACCGTCCAGGTCGGACAAAGCACCGGCACCGTCATTGAGACCAATGACAAAGGCGAGCGCCTCATCCGCTGGGACACCCCGCCTGACCTTGAGGAAGTCGGCCAGCTCGCCCTCCCCCACTACATGGAGCGCGAGCCCGAAAAAGCCGACCGCGACCGCTACCAGACCGTCTACGCAAAAGAAGAAGGAGCCATCGCCGCCCCCACCGCCGGCCTCCACTTCACCCCCGAGCTCCTCACCGAGCTCGACCACACCTTCCTCACCCTCCACGTCGGCGTCGGCACCTTCCGACCCGTAAAAGCAGAGGACCCGCGCGAGCACGACATGCACTCCGAGCGCTACCACCTCAGTGCAGATGCTGCGCAAAAGATGAATGCCGCGCCCAAGATCGCCGCCGTAGGCACCACCGTCACCCGCGTCCTCGAGCACCTCGTGAAAGACGGAAACGAATTCTCCGAGACCTCCGGCGCCACCGACATCTTCATCTACCCCCCCTACCAGCTCAAAGCAGTCGACACCCTCCTCACCAACTTCCACCTCCCCTGCAGCACCCTCATGATGCTCGTCTCCGCCTTCGCCTCCCGAGACCTCATCCTCGAGGCCTACCGCCAAGCCGTCGCCGAAAAATATCGCTTCTACTCCTACGGCGACTGCATGCTCATCCTCTAGCCTGTTTAGAGTTTCAATTTTTAGAATTTAGAATTTCCACCTCATGCCCACCCTAGACGAACTCTTCGACCTGCTTGATGAAGCAGAAGAAAACGACCAACTCGCCAGCGCCCGCTTCCTCTACGAAGCGATCCTCGCCCAAGACCAAGCCAACCCCGGCCTCCTCATCCTCCACGCCTCGAACCTCATCGAGCTCGGCGACCTCACCGAAGCCGAGCTCACCCTCGGGAAAGTCGAAGCAGATGAAGACACCCTCCCCGGCCTCACCACCCAGCGCGGCCACCTCGCCCGCGCCCGTGGTCACCTAGAAGAAGCAGAGAAATTCTACCGCGACGCCCACAAGCTCGACCCCACCGACGACGAGAACCTCCTCAATGCCGCCGGCATGGCTTTCCAACGTGGCGAGACCGCCAAATCGGAATACCTCCTCCGCCAAGTCATCGCAAACGACAGCGAAGACATCCTTGACGCCTGGTTCACCCTCGCCACCCAGCTTGTCGCCCAACAGAGATACGACGAATCTCGTACTTCCTTCGAGAAAGTCATCGAGATCGAGCCCAAGCACGAACTCGCCCACGAATGGATCGCCGATCTCAACTTCCGCGAAGTCCTCACGCGGGACGAAGAGCCTCCCAGCTCGTAACCAGAGGTAGAATATCCTTCAAAGATCATCCAACCGATGATCATCGCGCACCATAAAATGTCCTGAAAAGACATCAGACCAAAACCCGCTCCGTCCCCCATGTCCTGAAGGGACATCAGACCGAAGCCTAGGGTTTCAACCCTAGGTCCCCCGCCCCCAGAAAATCTCCGGCCAAGCCCAGCACATCGCCTCACCCTTCAGCTCACCCGCAGGCCTCTCTACACAGTCCGACACAGACGCAGAGGGTCGATATCTTGTTCAACCGCAGACGCTCAAAAACCTGCTCACAGCAGAGACGAAAGGTCACCGCGAACTTAGTCCGCTGGCTCTCCTTTGTTGCTTGTCAGCATTGCCGATATCATCAGCTCATATCGAAAATCACCATCTTCCCAGCTGACTTCTTGATCTCGCACCTGGAGGTTTCGGACAACAGGTGCCCCATCTTGAAAACCTCGCTTCGCTTTGTAGAGCAGCCGATTTTCAAAGCGGATCAACGTTGTATTGGTATTGATCAGCTCCAACCCAATTGACTCGAATCCATGCTGAGAACTCAGTTCTCCCAATGGAAAATCGTGGGACGTTTCTTCAATCAACTCGAACCGGTATCCTGTCTGTTGATGCTGAAAAAACCGACCCACAAAGAACCCCAATAACAGCGTGATTCCCGATACCAAGATGAGCTTTGTAAATGGCTTCATATTAAAGATTAAACAGTAGTCCTCCTCTTCCCACGTAGCAAGTTGCGATCAAACACACACATCCAAAGCCTCTCAACCTTCAAATCTCATCTCTCAGGCCCCCGCGATCGCCATCCCCGCTAGATGCCCCGTCGTCCAAGCCGCCTGGAAGTTAAACCCTCCCGTCACTCCATCGATGTCTAAAACCTCCCCTGCGAAGTAGAGCCCCGGGGTCGCCTTGCTCTCCATCGTCTTAAGATTCACATCCTTCAAGAACACCCCACCGCAGGTCACAAATTCATCTTTGTTAATGCTCTTCCCAAGCACCTCAAAGCGCGAGTTGATGAGCTGACCGATGAGACCCTTTTCCTGATCCCGCGTCATCCCCGCCCAAGTCGCCTCATCGAAAATCCCAGCTGCCTCACACAGGCTCTGCCAGAGCCGCCGCGTCACTCCATCGATCAGCGATCGCTTGAGCACCTTGCGTGAGCCATGATTCTGCCGCTCGTTTTTAAAGATGCCCCCAATCGTTTCCTCCGTGCCACTCCCCGTCCAATTAATCCGCAGCTCGAACTGATAATCCTTCTCCGCCAACTCCCGCGCGCCCCAAGCCGAGGCCTTCAATATCCCCGGCCCGCTCAGCCCCCAGTGCGTCACCAAGACAGGCCCCTGCGTCATAATCTTCCCCGCATGCACCGTCGCATTCGGCACCGACACCCCCGGTAAGTCCTTCAGCCGCGCGTCGTTAATCTTAAAGGTAAAAAGCGATGGCACCGCCGGATCCAGCGCATGCTCCAGATCCTCCGCCGGAACTCGCGCCTGCTTCGTCCGCACCCCACCTGTCGCCACCAAGACCTTCTGCGCCTGAATCACCTCACCCCCAGTGATCGTGATTTCAAAGTGACCTTCCTCACTTTTCAAAATCGACTCCACCCCACAGCGCGTCCGCCACGTCACCCCCGCATCCCGTGCGGCATTGGTAAGACAATCAATGATCGTCTTCGAGTCATCCGTCACCGGAAACATCCGCCCATCAGACTCCACCTTCAGCTCCACCCCACGCGACTCAAACCACTCGATGGTGTCGGTGGCCTGAAAGCGATGAAAGGGCCCAATGAGCGACTTCTTCCCCCGCGGGTAGCTTTCGACCAACTCCTTCGGATCGAAACAATGATGCGTCACATTACAGCGTCCCCCACCCGAGATCCGGACCTTCGTCAGAAGCTCGGGTCCCTTTTCTAAAATGAGCACCTCAGGCACGCCCATCTCCGCAGCGGTGATTGCTCCATAGAATCCCGCCGCTCCTCCTCCGATCACAATCAACTCATGCACGGGCACAGTGGAGCAGAAAGGAGCCCGCTTTGAAATCCCCTACTCGTCATGGAACTCGGATTGGCCATTGGGAGATGACTCAAAAAATGAAGTCATTTTTTTCGTCCGCTCCAAAATTGTCCTCCCAAGACAAAGGCAGCAGGTCACGGGTTATCGAACTCCGTGACTTCACCAACAACTAGACCCATGAAAAATACTCACATCATCGCCGGACTCAGCCTTCTCAACTCTCTCTCCACGCAAGCCGCCGTCCTCATCGACCTCAATCCATCCGCCCCGGGGATCCAAACCTCCATCACCGATGCCACGGAGGGGCAGGTCATCGAGATCGCTCTCGTCGTCACAGGCTTCACCGACTTCAACCCCTGCATGAATGGCATCGGAGGGGACATCTCCTCCCGAGGCAGCATGACCGTAGCCTTCGGCGCTCCGGTCTTTGCGGGCGATATCGCCTCTTTCACAAACGAAGGCTACAGCAGAATTCCTATTGGCGCGGGGTCTCCCACCCAACACATCAATCCCGGTCAGACCATCAGCACCGCCGGACTCGCACCCCTACCTGGCTACACCCAGAATCTAGGAGGCGCAGGATTCATGGATCCGGGAAACAATGTGGATGGAAATGGTGAGCTCTACTCATTCACCGCCACACCCGGAAGTGCCAGCTCCTATGCCACCATTTTCACGACCTCAATCACGGTAAGTAATATTAACAGCACCACACTGGAGCTCTTTCCATCCGGAATCTTCGATAACCCGCCCACCACCGATATGGGCGGACAAGTCGCGCTCGATCAGGTGAGCGGATCGATGTTCTATCCCACACAATTCGTTCAGGAAGGCAGCCTCAGTCTCCACACTCAAACTCATGATTTCCAAAGCTGTGTCGGAGGAGGTCTCGGAGCTCTCCAAGGAGCCTCCATCACCGGCGTCCCTGAACCCTCATCGGCGATGCTCGCCGGAGCTTTCTCGTGGCTTCTCCTGATGAGAAGAAAGCGTGCCTAGGGATTAAAGCGCGCCATTGAAACACCCTCATTTCTTCCTGGAAGGTGGGTGTTTTTGTTTTTTTAAAGAAAATTTGTCCGCCTCTCCGAGCCCCTCCCAAAAGAAAGGAGACAGCGCATTTCTCATGCTCCTGCCACCCAACATTCAAAACTACCATCATGACTACTCAGGACATCAAACGTCTTCCTCTGCTGAGCGCCTTCGCTCTCGCAAGTATCACTCCATCCCAATCCTTCGAAATCCAGATCGATTACTCCTTAGACGATAATGGCTTCTTCGATTCACCCGAAGCCCGAGCGGCTCTTCGTTCCATCTGCGACTTCTACGAGACGGTCATCACCGATGAACTCGCAGCCATCGATCCGACCACTTGGAAGGATGGCGAAAGCTGGACCGCCTTTCGTCAAA
>JALZWA010000139.1 GCA_023299815.1 Akkermansiaceae bacterium | reverse complement strand
TTCTGAGTGGACAGGTTATGGAGAAGCGGTGGGTGGGAGTCGCCGGGCTCGGCGGGGGCTTTGTAAGGTGGTGGATGTGCCGCAGGATGCTTGGGAGGGGCTAGGGCAGCGGAGGTATCGGACTTGGCTTTATGCGGATGGGGTGGTGGTGCCGGAGGAGCATGCTCCGGAGGGCAAGGGGCGTAGGAAGAAGGGCTTTACGATGAAGCAGATGGTGAAGGTTAAGAAGACTGAGGAAGGCAAGCTCAGCGCGGCTTTACTCCTGCGGAAGCGGGTGAAGAGTTTCACGACGGGAGTGGCGGTGGGGAGTGAGAATTTTGTGCAGGGTTTTGCGGCTAAGTATCAGGATACTTTCAGGAGGAAGAATACGAGGTCAGGAAAGTCGCTCTTTGAGAAGGGTGAGAGTCGAGATACGAGTTTGCCAGCGAAAGGGATTTTCGTATTTCGGGAGTAGGAGATCAAGATGACTCTTCGTGCGGTGTGAGCCTACGTAGTGTGAATTCATCGATTCACAGAGAGAAATAAGGAGCAGCTGGGTCTGGGTGGGGGCTAAGGGGAAGATCGTGCCGTTGTTCGGTGGGTTTTCTACCATTGATCGTCTTGTCTGGGGCAAGATCATCACTTCTTGCTATCCAAATCAATCCGTCAACACGCGCTCGTCTAAAAATCAGTTTGTTAGGCTGAGTATTAAGTTTCCGAAAATTGTGGTAACTGGAGCGAGCATAAGCTACGGGCTTAGGTCGGCTCGTGCCTATGTTGGTTTTTTTGACTGATTTTTCACTGCATGAGCCATTTTATTACAATGAAAATGTATGTAGGCAACATGTCGTTCGATACGACTAAAGCAGAACTCGAGTCTTTCTTTTCCGAGTATGGTTCAGTGACCGATGTTCACATTCCAGAAGACCGCGAAACCGGTCGCCCACGTGGCTTTGCTTTCGTAACCATGGACTCTAAGTCCGCTATGGTAGACGCAATCAAAGGTGCTGACGGCCAAGACTTGGACGGACGTAACCTCAAGGTAAACGAAGCTAAGCCACGCGAAGAGCGCGGTGGCGGCGGACGCTATTAGAACTCCTTTATCGGATTCCTTCAAGAGGCAGAGCACTTCAGTGTGCTTTGCCTTTTTTTATGACTCTCAATTTTAGAGACCGCTTTTTCGCGGCTGCTGGCCTCGGGATAGAGTTCCTCTTTTGTGAACTCTTTGGTGGTGAAGCGGCGGAAGGCTTCGGCGAGGACGGGCTGCCAGCCGATGGGCCAGCCACTGTCTTTGTTGAGAGCTTCACTGGGGTTCACGCCGGGGGTGATGTGGGCCATGGCGATTCAGCCGCGCATGAATTCTGTGTGGTTGAGAGCATCGTGGAGCTTTTCGTGAGCGTCTTGCGCAGAGGCGGGGATGAGGAGTTCATCTTCAAAGCTGGCGTCTTTTGTCGGTCCATGTTCGTGGGGTGCGGTGGATCCTTGAGTGAAGAATTCGCGGAGAGTGCGGAAGAGGTTCATCGGGATGGGGCACAGAATTTGACCAGAGGCGACATCATCATTTGCGTGACGAAGGGAGAGGTCATGGCTCGGAGGAGCGCGTTGTAGTCGAGTTGGTTGCCGAGCTTGAGGGGCCAGCGGTAGGCGGTGATGCCTACGACGAGGTGATCGCTGCTGGCGGAGAGAATTTTTTATGCCGGCGGCGAGGCCATCAGAATCAACTTATCGGCTGTATAGCGCCCCGACCGGTTTATGTTGTTAGTGCTGCGAAAGATGATTGAGCTGATCTGGAAGGTGAGTTTTTGGCTTTGAAGATGGCTGCTCCTGCTTGGAGCGAGGCTTTATCAGAGATGCCAGGAACGGGTAAAATAGTGGAAGATTTATTATCACCTCTGCAATGGTAAGCACAATATTACGGAGTGGGACTGAGGACACTATCTCCAAAGGCCGGAGTCATTTCATGATGCAATCTCACACCGAAAATATCGGCACCGACTTCACCAAAAAGGACTCGAGAAGCTGAACGGAAAGACCTCCTACGACTTCGTCTACCATGTTATGGAAGCGTCCTTAGGTGCTGAGATTGATCGCAAGAACAAGCCGATCATAGGGGTCAATGGAGGAACCAAAGAGGCCAAATATCATGTCATCGCCAATCGTCATGTCAAAGTGGTCCGGATTGAGAACAAAGCGACGGATCAGGATGATGATTATCTGATTTTCAAGGAGAATGAAGGTTTCGTCGTAGGGGGACTCCTACGTGGATCGTCATCTCGATAAGAGCTTCAAAATCGTGATCGATCGCTCTGCAAGAACCTGTTCGGTTGAAGAATGATCCCAACTCAAATAGGCCCTGGGTAAGGCTTCCTTACTTTTGACTAGAGGGGGAGGGCTTTGAGGTTTGTGGGGAATGAAAAAGGCAAAGCACATTGCTGCGCTTTGCCTTTTTGGTGAGGGGTTTGCTTGAGGGTTAGTGGTCGTGATTAAGAAGTTCCTCCTCCTTTATTCCACGCCCCATTTTTTGTTGGGCTTTGGTCCGAGCTCGAGTTCTAGGGTTCCGCCTTTGGCGAAGTCGGAGAAGGAGAACTGGAATGAGTTCCATGCTTTCCCGTTGAGCTTGGCGGATTGGATGTAGCGATTCTCAGGAGCCTGATTCTTGGCGATGATGGTGAACTCGCCGCCTTTGTGGTAGTCGGGGTTGAGCTTGATGGTGATCTTGTCGAAGGTTGGTGCGAGGATGTCGAATTTAGGATCTTGCGCGGCACCTCCGCTCATGTCGAAGAGGCCGATGGCCATGAGGGCATTGAGGGCCCCCATTTGGCCTTGGTCTTCATCGCCATTGTAGCCTCCATCTGGGGTGATGTCGGAGAAGGTCTTGGTGTGGACTTCTCGCACCCAGTATTGGCTGAGCCATGGTTTCCCGATGTGGGAGAAGACGTGCGCCATGCCGGTGGAGGGCTGGTTCTCGTAGTCGACCCATGAGGTGGCGTGGTTGCCGTGTGCGGCGATGAAGCGATCAGGGGCTGATTTTTCAAAGTTGCTGCTGAGTTTTGCGGACATGGCCTCGGTGCTTCCGAAGAGTTCGGCCAGGCCTTGTAAATCATGTGGGATGTAAAAGGTGTAAATGGCGGAGGCAGATTCGACGAAGCCGGGTGAGGTGAAGCCTTTGTCATTGATGGGGGAGAAAGGTTCATGCCAAGAACCGTCCATGTTGCGGGGGCGTATCCATTGGGTTTCGGGATCCCAGATGTTCTTGTAGTTGTCGGAACGCTTGGTGAGGAGTGCGGCTTCTTCTTCGCGTTTGAGTGATTTCGCGAGCTGAGCGAGGCACCAGTCTTGGTAAGAATATTCGAGAGTCTGAGCCGCGCCCTGGCGGTGACCTCCTTTTGACTTGGGTATCTTGAGGGGGACGTAACCACGGTTGACGTAGTAGGACATGCCGCCGCCATTTGAGTAGTCTTGCGTTTCGTAGCCTGCGTGATCGCGGATGCCGCCTGGAAAGGCGTTGCGCATGAGGCCTTTGAAGGCGGCGTCTTTATCCCAGTTGCGGATGCCTTTGTGGTAGGCGGCGGAGAAGAAGGAGGTGGCGGGGTCACCAATCATGACGAAGGTGTAGTTTCCGCCGGAAGGTCCACGGGGGATCATGCCGCCGTTTTTATATATATTGACCATGGTGTCAGCGAAGTCGTCCATGAGCTCAGGCCAGGCCATGGGCCAAAGGACGTTGAGCGACCACTGGGCTCCCCAGAGGGCGTCGAAGTTGTAGTGGGGGCGCTTGCCCTTGAAGATGCGGGTTTCTGCGCCGGTGTTGTCGGCGTAGCTGTGGTCGACATCACTGACGAGGCGGCGGCCAAGATGGGCGTGCCAGAGGTCGGTGTAGAATTTGGTTTTTTGCGCATCGGTGCCGCCTTCTACGGAGATGCGGCTGAGCCAGTCGTTCCAGTGGTCGTAAGAGTCCTGAATGGTGTCATCAAACTTCCAGTGAGGGAGTTCGGCTTTGAGGTTCTTGCGCGCGCCTTCGAGACTGGTGTAGCTGAGACCCACCTTCATGAGGACGGGCTCGGTGACCTTGCCGAAGTCGATGACGACTTTCCCTTTTTCCCAGTCACCGACGGCGGTGGCTGCTTTGCTGAATTCAGCGATGTAGTAGACGGTGAACTCCTTCTTCCGGCGACCGGAGGGGCCCATGGTGGTGGAGCCTTCGACGGCCATCTTGTCCTCACGCAGGGTGGCGACGGGCTTGATCATCTCGTGGTCCATGAGCTTGCGCCCGAGGTCGAGAATGATGCGGGCGGATTGGTCGGTGGGGTAGGTGTAACGGTGGAAGCCGACACGGGGGGTGGAGGTGAGCTCGGCGGTGATGGCGTGGTCTTGTAGGAGGACTTTGTGGTAGCCTGCTTTGATGATTTCGTCGTCGTGGCTGAACTTTGAGGCGTAATTGTCTACGTCCGTTTTCTCGGTCACGGGCATGACGGGGAGGCCTGCGATTTGCCAACCGTGGATGTGGCTGAAGCATTCTATTTTTTGGTCATAGTAGCGGTAGCCAGATTTCCAGGTTTTGTCGGGCTGGGTGTCGGGGCTGAGGTTGACGAGTCCGAAGGGGCGGCAGGCGGAGCTGAAGTAAAAGAAGCGGGGATTGACGGTGTCGATCTCGGGTTTGATCCAATCCACGGGTTTGAGTGGAGGTTCAGCTTGGAGCGAGGAGGCCGCGAGGGCGCAGGCGAATATTGAAAGGAGACGTTTCATATCAAAGAATGGTGAGAATTAAGAAAGTTGATCAAGGGCGTAAGCATAAGCGCCGACGGCGACGGCGTGGCTGGTGCCGAGGCGGGACAGGCCGACCCCAGTGCGTGGAAGAGGATCGTAGTCGAGGGTGTCTTCGGTGCCGGGGATGGTGATTTGACGTTTTTCACCACGGCAGAATTCAGCGAGATGTGCTTCGTCCTGCAGGTTGAAGGTTTTTTGCACGAGACGGGGGAATGGTTCGCCCGCTGGTGAGTGGTAGCTGCCGTTCATCTCGGCGAGGAGAGCTGGCATGAAGAGTTCGCTGGCACCGGAGAGACCGCCGCCGATGACGACGAGGCCATCGGTGAGGGTGATGAGTTGGGAGAGGGTGTCGCCGACATTTTCTCCAAGGCGACGGTAGGCTTCTTGCGCGGCTTGCGCGTTGTTGCTTTCACCTTTTGCGATGTCGCCGATTTCTTTGGGCGAAGGAGCGTCATCAAGGGAGGTCGCGGTGAGTTCGGCGTAGCTACGCTGCACGGCGCGGATGCAGGCTCCTTCCTCCGCATTGGTGGCGGGGTTGAGCTTGTTGCGCATGAGCCAGACTTCGGCGCCGGAGACGTTGTCGCCGCGGAGGAGCTTGCCATCAATCACGATACCACCTCCAAAGCCGGTGCCCAAGGTGACGCCGCAGAGGTTGCGGTAGCGCTTGGGGGATCCAGATTGCGCGAGTTGGTCATTCACCTGCGGGAGGAGGCCGGCCATGGACTCGCCATAGACGAAGAGGTCGCCATCGTTATTAATGAAGGCGGGGATCTTGAAATGGTTTTCGAGAAAAGAAGCGAGCGGGACTCCGCCGCGGAAGCAGGGGAGATTGGGCAAGTCACCGATGATGCCTTGGCGATAATCGCAAGGCCCGGGAAAGGCGAAGCTGATGGCTACGGGGGCGGCGGAGATCTCAGTGCGAACCCGCTCGAACCCCTCGATGAGGGTCTGTAAGCAGGCCTCGAGCGAGTGTGTGTTAGAGGGCAGGGCGAAGGGCTCGATGATGAGCTCGTTGCCCTGCATTGCGGAGAATTTGAAGCTGGTGCCCCCGGCATCCAGCGTCATCACCGCGCGGTCGTCAGGGGTGGGATTGGCAGGCATGGTAGGTCAGCTGAGACGTCGTAAGAGTTAGGCTGCCGCCGGTTCTTCCGAAGCGCTTTTTCTCTTCGAAGCGATAAATCCGAAGTAGGCGAGGTAAAGGTAACCCAGCAAAACAACAATCAGGGAAACCCTAATCGAGAAAGCGTCTGCAAGACCACCTTGGACGAGAGGGAGAAGAGCTCCGCCCACAATCATCATCACGAGAAGGGAGCTTCCTTGTGCGGTCTCTTTACCCAAACCGCGAATGGAAAGGGTGAAGATATTGGACCACATGATGGAGTTGAAGAGGCCAATACCGATGATTCCCCAGAGGGCAAATTCGCCAGAGGCAAACATCGCGAAAACGGTGAGGACAGCCGCGACTGCTGCAAATAGACCCACCATACGACCAGGCATCGAGCGGCCGAGAACGAAGAAGACGAAGCTGAGCCCGATCATAATCAGGTAAGGCCAGATGTCTGCGAAGGCGAGGTGCTCTCCACTGACTGTCAGCTTCTCACTGAAGGAAGCGTTGACGTAGATGATGATGAAGGAGATGGCTGCGGCCGCAACCATGAGTCCCATTTTGCGGCTCTCAGCGATGGTGCTCAGAGAAATGGCCCCCATCAAACGGCCAATCATGGCTCCGCCCCAGTAGAAGGCGAGATACTTGGTGGCTTGTTCTTCAGTCAGGCCCAAAACATCTTCCGCTCCCAGGTAGTTGATCAAGATACTTCCAATGGTGACTTCACATCCGACATAGAAGAAGATGGCCGCCATACCCCAAACGAAGTGTTTGTGACGGAAGACCTTGATACCGGGCTCAATGACTCCTTCGGCTTTAAAAGTCGGAAGCTTGATAAGCTTGATGGCAAGGGCGAGGGCAAAGAGAATGACAGCCAAGCCGACATAGGGTGCTTTGACCGCTTCCACTCCCGGCTCAGCAGCTCCTTCGGTGGCTTTTGAAAATAGGAAAAGGAAAAT
>JALZWA010000138.1 GCA_023299815.1 Akkermansiaceae bacterium | reverse complement strand
TCACTCTTTTCTACGCGTGGAAGAATAGGGTGTCATGGCCTGCGGTGGGCGATGGCATCGCAATCGTCGCTCCGCTCGGGGTCTTCTTTGGGCGTATCGCAAATTTCATCAATGGCGAACTCTACGGCACCAAGACTGCGGCCGATGCTTGGTATGGCGTCAAATTTCCAGCGGCTCTCTGGGAGCGGGGAAGCATGGATGATGTAGAGCATGCCGTCTATGAGGCAGCCACGGTGAACCCTGAGGTCGAGCAGCTCATGATCAGCACCGAGGGGCTGATCGATTATGGCCTTTTCAATCGTGTGGTGGAGATCTCTCGCGAAGATCCAGAGGTCCTCGAAGCGCTGGGGAACCACATTGCCCCGCGTCATGCTTCGCAGCTTTACGAGGGCTTCCTTGAAGGAGCGCTGATCTTTGCGGTGCTTTACTTCATCCGTGTCCGTTTTTCAAAGTTGGCCCACGGCGTGATCTCGGGTCTCTTTTTCATCAGCTATGCCGTCTTCAGAATTATCGTCGAGACTGTCCGGGAGCCTGATAAGGGTGCTGAGCAGGTGCTGGGGCTGAGCAAGGGGCAGTTCTACTCCACTTTTATGATCCTGATTGGCGCCGCCTTCCTGATTTATGCTTGGCGCCAGCGATCAGCTCTTCGCAGGTAAGGATTGCCCCTCAGCTGCTTGTTTGATAGCTAGCGCACCTCATGCAGAGGGAAGAAAAAAAGGAAGTGCGCGTCTTCGCGCCTGCGACGGTGGCAAATGTCGCCTGTGGCTACGATGTCCTGGGCTTCGCGATCGACGCTCCGGGCGACGAGGTCGTGGTCCGTCATTCAGAGGAGCCAGGGCTCCGCATCACTCAGATTACCGGTGATGATGGTAAGCTTCCCCTTGAGGCCGAGAAGAACACCGCAGGAGTCGCCGCGCTCGATCTTCTCAAGCACCTCGGCATGCTCGATCGTGGAATCGAGATGGAGATTCATAAAAAGATGCCCTTCGGTAGCGGACTCGGATCCTCTGCTGCAAGTGCGGTCGCGGGAGCCTACGCTGTCAATTGCCTGATCGGCGAGCCGCTCACGAAGAAGCAACTTTTACCCTTCGCGATGACCGGGGAAGCGAGCGCCGATGGTGCGTGGCACGCCGATAATGTCGGGCCTTGTCTCCTTGGTGGAATCGTTTTTATTCGTGATAATCAGGAACTCGATATCGCGAATCTCCCTGTTCCTAAAGATCTTTGGGCGGCGGTGGTTCACCCAGATATCGAGATTCTTACCAAGGTCGCGCGAGGCATCCTTCCTACCGAGGTTCCTCTTGAAAATGTCACCCAGCAGATCGGTAACCTAGGAGGTTTGATCTGCGGACTCATACAGGAAGATTACGGTCTTATCAGCCGCTCGGTTCACGATGTCATCGCCGAGCCGCGCCGCCAGAAGCTCATCCCTGAGTTTTACAAAGCAAAGCGCGCTGCTCTTGGTGCTGGAGCGCTCGGCTTCAGCATCTCGGGAGCGGGACCTAGCGTCTTCGCGCTTTGCGAGGGGGAGGAGTCGGCAAAGAAGGTCGGGGCCTCTGTCTCAGCCGTGTTTACGAAGGTCGATCTCACCAATCAGCTTTACGTTTCAAGAGTCAACAAAACGGGCGTCACTGTCATTGGGTAAATGAGTCAGAGATTTTACAGCACCAAGAGCCCCAGCGAATTCGTCGATGTCAAAGAAGCGGTCCTGCGCTCGCTTCCGGCCGATAATGGCCTCTACATGCCTGAGCATCTCGAAGCACTCCCAGCTGAGTTTTGGGAAAAGTGGAGAGAGATGAGCTTCGCGGAACTCGGCTTCCATATCGCTCGTCAGGTCTTCCGCGACTCGGTTCCCGAAGCGGAGCTGAAGCGCATTGTCGATGAGACGGTGTCCTTCGAAGCACCTGTCGTAGGAGTCACTGAGAAGGAGCACGTGCTGGAGCTTTTCCACGGGCCGACGCTTGCTTTCAAGGACTTCGGCGCCCGCTTCATGGCGCGCCTCATGCGCTACCTCACGCGCGATGACGACGGCCTTCTCACTGTCTTGGTGGCTACCAGTGGAGACACCGGCGGCGCGGTTGCTTCTGCTTTCCACAATGTCGAAGGCACCCGTGTCATCATCCTCTACCCCAAGGGGAAGGTGAGTGGACTTCAGGAGAAGCAGCTTACGACATTGGGCGGAAATATCACCGCCCTAGAGATCGATGGCACCTTTGATGACTGTCAGCGGCTCGTGAAATCGGCTTTCCTCGATCGTGAGATGTCTGAACAGCTCAATCTTACCTCGGCGAACTCGATCAATATTTCGCGCCTTGTGCCGCAGAGCTTTTATTACTTCGAGGCCGCTCGTCACTTTGAAGAAGCGCCTGTCTTTGTCATTCCGAGTGGTAATTTTGGAAATCTCACCGCCGGACTTCTCGGCGAGAAGTTGGGTCTTAAAGTGAAGCACTTTGTCGCGGCGACGAATGCCAACGATGTCGTCCCTGCCTACTTAAAGAGTGGGAGTTACGAGCCTCGCCCCAGCGTGCCCACCATTTCTAATGCGATGGACGTAGGCGCTCCGAGTAACTTTGCTCGTATGGAGAACCTCTTCAATGGCCTTTGGGAGGGGATGACCTCACGTATTCGAGGTTACGCATTTTCTGATGACCTCACGCGCGAGACGATTCGCCGTGTGAAGTTAGAGACAGGTTATACCCTTGAGCCTCATGGCGCAGTGGGTTGGCTTGCGGCTGAAGCTTGGCGCAGCGAGAACCCAGAAGATCACACCATCGTGCTAGAGACCGCGCATCCTGCAAAGTTCCTCGACGTCATGGAAGAGGAGCTGGGCGAGGGGAGTGTCGACATCCCTGAGCGTCTAGGCTGCCTCGCCGAGCGCGAAAAGGTCGCGATCCAGATGAACGACA
>JALZWA010000137.1 GCA_023299815.1 Akkermansiaceae bacterium | reverse complement strand
TCACCGTGAACATTGCGTTGCCGCAATTTGTTAAATAAACTTGAACATCAAGAGGCCTGTTGCTTTTCTTTTGTGATGAATATTCCCTCCAACAACTTCTTAAAGCGTAATCTCGTCATTTGCTCCCTCGCATTCGCTAGCTCCGCCTTTGCTCAAACGCCCTTCAACTTTGACGAGTCAACCTCTGGAGACCTCTCGGATGCTTACCTCGCGCCGACCCCCTTAACCGTAGGCCTCGGAAACAACATCCTCACCGGAGCTCTCAGCGGAGGAACCAATGACCTCGACTTGATTGAACTCATTGTGCCAGAAGGACTGGAAGTCACCGGGATCCGCCTCCTAGATTTCGAAGGAGGGCTTAATGGCAGCTTCCTGCTCGTCCAACCAGGTAGCACTCTGAGCGCGGCGCCATCGAACAGCTTCCGCGATCCCATCGGATTTAGCATCTTAAGCCCTGGCGGCATTGGGACCGACGTCCTCCCCACCCTTATTCTCCCAGGAGTCCCGACTCTCGCCCCATTCTTCGGGGTCGATACCCTCACCGCCGGCTCATACGCAATCTGGCTCAATGAAACAGGCGCAGCCTCGACCTACAGCCTCCAGTTCGAGACCGCATCAACCATACCAGAACCCAGCACTACGGTCCTAGTCGCACTTGCCACACTTAGTCTCTTTTCCAGACGCCGCCGTTAAACTGGCGTTCATTATCCTTACCTCATGAAAAAAATCGGACCCATCATCTTGGCGCTCCTCGCGGCAGCGCTCTTCTGGTTTTTTACGCAAAACCAGTCGATAGACCCATCGACTCGCACAATTGGAAAAAACGACCTCCCTCTCCCCATCAGCCCCCCAGCCGATGTAGAGCAAGCAGGCTCCAAGAAAGGACAGCCAAACTCAGAGGCTAAATACGATGACCTCTCTGCCCAGTTCATGATCGACTACGGGAAAGAAGAATCCCCTCCACTCGACGACATCAGACAAGTTGCTCAGATGTTGGAATCCTACTTTCTTCTCGTTAAAACGGTAGCCCCCCTGCCTCTCGGAGAAAACCGAGAAACCACTGCCGCCCTCACAGGGCAGAACCCCTACCGCACCCGCCTTCTTTCACCAGATTCTCCATGGCTCAATGAAAACCAAGAGTTCATCGATCGTTGGGGCACCCCCCTCTACTTTCACGCGATCGGCTCAAAACAAGTCGGGATCCGGTCAGCCGGACCCGATCAAAAAATGTGGACCTCTGACGACCTCATCGATGGGCCAAACGCCGAGCCCGAGAAATAAGTGAGCTGAAAGGAGCCCAGTTCATCCTCACAGTCCACTTGCGGCCCTTGGATGTCACAACTTAATAAATGCTGGTAAGTGCGCGTCTCTCACCCGCCGTCACCGTCGCCACACCGACTCATCGTTGACATTTCAGCTTGTCTAAATGGCAGTAAATACACGCTCAAAACACCGATAAGATCCATATCGCCTCCTTTATTATTCAGAGATTCATACTGGTTTTCTCGCAAATACTACGTATAATATCAAATAGACCCCGTAAAACCCTACCTTTACGAAAAAATGAAACCCGCGCGCCTCGCCTTCCTCTCTCTGAGTCTAACGACTTATTCAGTTCATGCCATCGACCTGAATTCGAATAAAATCAACGATGTTTTCGAGGCGCTGCACCCCGAAATCGCCTTAACTGACCCCACTCTTGATAATGACGGTGATGGCGTGACAAACTTCTCCGAAGCGCAAGCACTGACCGACCCCACCGATCCGACTGATTGCTTTAAGTGTCTCCCATTGTCCGAGACTTCCGCAAGTTACATCATCAGATGGCCTTCTAAAGAAGGCCTCCGCTACCAAGCTCAGCACAGCACAAACGGAGTGGATTGGGACTTTATCGGGACCGAGTTCACCGGCACAGGGGCCATTCTTACCAGCACCGTTAGTAAGGCCGATCTCGCTGAATCCGAGGGCAACTTCTTCCGAGCACGAGTCACCAGCGAAGTCGACACCGACGGTGACAGTATTGCCGACTGGGCAGAGGCAGCTCTCGGCTTCAGCGCCACAGACGCCAATAGCGTCCGGTCTGCAGCCAATGGTGGCGATGCCCAACACCTCACCAATCTCCTCACGGGCGGAAACCCAAGCGGCGGACTCCTTGGCACCGATACCCCAGGAATCCCATCCCCAGAAATGGCCAGCCGCTTCCTCGCGCAAGCCAGCTTTGGTCCCTCTTATGACAGCATCACCGAACTCCGTGCTCTTGGCTCCAACGCCTATGAAAAGTGGATCGACGCCCAGCAGGCTCTCCCCCCAAGCTATCTCAGCCCCTACATTCAGTTCCTAGACGCACGGAAAGAAAGTGACAACGCGGCTTTCTTAGCGACCGGCCAACTTTTCCCCTGGACAGTCAATGGAGTTAATGATGGCAACCGGGTTTCCGGTCTCCAAATCGCGACTCCATGGATGCGAACCGCTCTCTTTGGTGAGGACCAACTCCGATTAAGGACCGCCTTCGCCCTAAGCCAAATCATCGTCTGCGGCCGCCAGCAAGCCAGCTTTACTGAAGGGCTAACTGACTTCTATGACCTCATGGTCACACATGCCTTCGGCAGTTACCGAGACCTCCTCCGTGATGTCACTCTCCATCCCATGATGGGCTTTTATCTCAGCTCCCTTGGGAATCAGCAAGCCGACCTTACCATCGGCCGTCTCCCAGACGAGAACTACGCACGGGAGATTATGCAGCTCTTCTCGATCGGACTCTTCGAACTCAATATGGATGGCTCCCAGAAGCTCAATAGCGCCGGGGAACCGATCGAAACCTACGACATCGATGATGTTCAGGAAATGGCGCGCGTCTTTACCGGATTTTGGCATAAAGGCTACCCATTCGGCAGCAGTCCCACCATCACCATGCAGGAAGACTGGGCAAATGATCCCATGACCATTCATATTGGGCTGCATGATTCTGGAGAAAAAGTCCTTCTCAATGGGGTCGTTCTCCCTGCTTTTTCTACCACTGACATCATCGCTGGCCGTAGATTTCCCATCAATGACATCGAAGACACGATTGACATGCTCGTCAACCATGAGAACTGCCCCCCTTTCATCAGCAAGCAATTGATTCAGTTCTTAGTTACCTCCAATCCTACCCCTGGCTATGTTGAAAGAGTCGCCACCATCTTTGCCAATGATGGCACTGGCCAACGTGGAAATCTCGGCGCCGTCATTAAGGCCATCCTTCTAGACGAGGAAGCACGCCACCCGCTCCCTGACCTCGCCCGCCCTGAAGCAGGAATGCTACGCGAGCCGCTGATCCGCACCACGATGTTGGCACGCATCACCGAAGCGGGCGCAGCCTCCCCCGCACTCCATGATGAGACAGGTATCCAATTCTTCACCCCCATCACCGTCGATGACTTCCTACAATACCCCCTCGACCCACCTTCCGTCTTTAATTACTACTCCCCTAGCTATGCGCATCCTGGGGAAATTCGCAATGAGGGATTGTTGAGCCCAGCCTTTCAGATTCTGAACTCCGCCACTGCCATTAGCTCCCTGAATCAACTCTGGGCTTACACTCAAGACGGATTTCACACGAGAACGAGTGGAGGAACCCCTTCTTTCCACTCTGATTTCAACAACCTTCCTCGCACTCTTGATGTCCATGTTGTGATTGATGATCTGAATCTTCTCTATGCGAACGGACGCTTTAGCGCTGAAGGTCGTAGCCAATTGGGAGACGCCATGAATAACCAGCCTTTTGGCGTTCGTGCACTGATGGCAACCGGAATTATGCTCGCCGCGCCTGAGGCTGTCATTTTAAAATAAGAAGCACATTCCCCGCCAACTTTCCCCTCCCTCAATAAACTTTTAAAAGCAGCCATTATTCCAAATGAAAAACTACTCACGACGCGAATTCCTAGCAAAAGGCACCTGCGGGACCATGACCTCGCTCAGCATGCTCAACGCTCTCATGCAGCTGAAGATCACCGGGAATGCCGTCGCCGCTCCCACCGCCGGCGCTGCTAATGACCATAAAGCCTTAGTCTGCGTCTTCCTCTCAGGCGGAAATGATTCTTACAACACCCTAGTTCCCACCACCGCCGGAGAATACGGTAACTACGTGGCCAGCCGCTCCAACATGGCCCTTCCCGCTCTCGGCAATAGCGGAGGGGTCATCCCGCTCAACTCTCGCAATACACCGGGCAGGACCTTTGGCATTCACCCCTCTATGACAGGCGTGCAGGGCTTATTTAATGATCAAAAAGCGGCCTTTATCGCCAATGTTGGCACACTCGTAGAGCCAGTCCCTGACGTCGCCGCTTTTAAATCAGGTCGCTTCGAGCTTCCTCAATCGCTCTTTTCACACACTTCTCAACAAACAGAATGGCAAACCTCTCTCCCTCAAAATGAGACAGGTTTGACGGGATGGGCAGGCCGCATGGCGGACTGCATGAACATCGCCAATGATCCTGAGGGACGAGTGCCCATGGTCATCTCCCTCAGCGGAAACAATGTCCTCCAAACTGGACGAGAAGTCTCACCCTATACTATTAATGATACAGGGGCCGTCAACCTAGATGGCGCGACATCAACCGGGTCGTTAGGAGCTAGGGTAAACGTCGCGTCCTCACTCATGGAGGAAACTTACAACTCTATCCTAGAACGCGCTTACGCCAACGAGACCCAAAATAGCATTGGCTCCTTCGAGGCCTTCTCTGCCGCGGTAAATAACTCCTCACTCAATACCCCATTCCCAACGAGTAACTTCGGTGCCGACCTCCAGATGATCGCAAAATCAATCGCAGGTGCCCCAACGCTAGGCCACAACCGCCAAATTTTCTTTGTTGAATATAGCGGTTGGGATGACCATGCCAACCTCCTCCTGGATCACTCCTCACGGCTGGGAGACCTCAGTAACGGCATCAGCGCTTTTCAAGCCTCCATGGAGGACATGGGTATCTCTGATGACGTCACCCTCTACACCTTCTCTGATTTCTCCCGCACCCTCCGCTCAAACGGTGCAGGGACCGACCACGCTTGGGGAGGCAACCAGCTCGTAGTAGGCGGCGCTGTGAAGGGAGGAAGTATCTATGGAGACTATCCAGATAATCTGCTCCTTGGCCAAGGCTTAGACGTTGGTACGAATGGCCGCATCCTACCCACCACCTCCTGCGATCTCTACTACGCAGAACTCGCACAATGGTTTGGCGTGAGTCTCTCTGATTTAGCGACCATCCTCCCGAACCTGAGCCGCTTCCATACCGCATCGGCGACAAGCGCACCGCTCGGCTTTCTCCTTTAAGAGATTTCCTTTCGAAGCGATGACAGATCACCCCGAACCTCCGCGAGGAATCATTCTCGATTGGAGACTTGGGGGGACAGCGTTCAAAATCCCCCGCCTGAAAATAGCCTTACTCGAAGGGGCGTAAAAGTGGACGGGAAAAGGGCTGAAATCTGTGCTTATGGGACTTGGTCGAGGGCCAAGAGGGTCCACCGATTATGAGAATTTTCGCCGATGGGTTGAGGATAGGAGTTTAGCGCTGGGGGCTCTTTCTCCGGAAAATCATCTTAAATCTTCTTAATCTGCGGATGACTTCTTAGAGGCTGAGTCGACGGGAGGGCTCTAGGGAAATCCGTGCCATCCTTCTCCAATCCGGTAAAATTCGTGTTGAAAATCCCCCCGTCTCGATGGTGTGGAAATTATAAAATGACGGGAAGCGCCGCGTGCTTTTCACCACAGAAAAAGCAGAAAGGAGCAGAAACTTGGTTGGGGGGGGGCTTCGAGTGTGGAGGACCAAGTTCTCAGGATAATCATCTGAAATCCTCTTAATCTGCGGATGACTTCTTAGAGGCT
>JALZWA010000136.1 GCA_023299815.1 Akkermansiaceae bacterium | reverse complement strand
AGGCGAACTTTGATACAGACCTCACTTCCGAGCAGGAGCTACCTTAGTTCCAGCTTACTTTTACCTGCTACAATAGACCACCATGGCACGACTTTTTGGCACAGAAATCCCTAATGAGAAGCGCATCGAAGCTTCTCTTCCTTATATCTACGGCATCGGACGCTCGACTTCCGCACGTATCCTCGAACAAGCAGGTGTCAGCCCTGATATCCGCACTGGTGAACTCACCGAGGAGCAGCTTGTTAAGATCGCGACCGTGATTCAAAGCGAAGAAATTACCATCGAAGGTGACCTTCGTCGTGAGCAGCAGGGCCAGATGAAGCGTCTCGCTTCCATTAACTGCTACCGTGGTATCCGCCACAAGCGTGGTCTTCCTGTCCGCGGACAGCGCACTCAGACCAATGCCCGCACCCGTAAGGGTAAGCGTCGCACCGTCGGTGTTGCTCAATAATTTTTGATTCTCATTCCTGAGAATCGCACAACTGATCCATTAAAATGGCTGAAGAAGAAAACAAAACAGAGGAGACCAAGGTCGTCGATGCAGCTGCAGAGACTCCTAAGGAAACTCCAGCCCCTGAAGCGGCTGCTGAAGAAGCAGCTCCAGAAGCGTCTAGCGATGCTCCTGTTGAGGGTGAAGCAACTGAGGGCGAAGCCCCAGTCAAGAAGACCGAAGAGAAGCGCGATATTTTCGCGGAACTCCTCGGTGAGGAAGCACCTGACAAGGTCAAAATCCACAAGTCCAAGAAAAGCAAGAACGTTACCAAAGGGATCGTTCATGTGAAGGCAACTTTCAACAACACCATCGTTAGTGTCACTGACGAGCGTGGCAACTCTATCGGCTGGTCTTCTGCTGGTAAGATGGGCTTCAGAGGTTCTCGTAAGAGCACCGCTTATGCGGCTCAGGTTGTTTCCCAAGATGCTTGCCGTCAGGCAATGGCTCACGGGTTGAAGGAAGTGGAAGTTCGCGTCAAAGGCCCTGGTGCTGGACGTGAATCTGCTGTTCGTGCCGTCCAAGCGGTTGGTGTTGATGTCAACACCATCGAAGACGTCACCGCAATTCCTCATAACGGCTGCCGCCCGAAGAAGGCGCGTCGTGTATAATCACTTCTTCTAACAACCTTTTACTAGAATAGATCAATGGCACGTTATACTGGCCCAAAAGACAAAATCAGTCGCCGTTTCGGAGTTCCACTTTTTGGACCTTCCAAGGCGCTCGATCGTCGTAACTATCCTCCAGGTCCTCACGGTCTCCGCTCCGGACGCCGTAAGAAGTCCGATTATGCAATCGCTCTCGGTGAGAAGCAGAAGCTTAAGTTCATCTACGGAGTGCTCGAGAAGCAGTTCCGTGGTTACTTTGCTGAAGCGAGTCGTCGTCGCGGCATTACCGGTGACCTCATGCACCAACTTCTTGAGACTCGTCTCGACAATGTTTGCTACCGTCTCGGCTTCGCAAATTCTCGTCAGTCGGCTCGTCAGCTTGTCAACCACGGCCACGTGCTCGTGAATGGCAAGAAGCTCGACATCGTTTCCTACCAGGTTCGCCCTGGTGACAAGATTCAGATTGGACCGCGCGCAAGCTCACAGCAGCTTGGTCTTCGCATGCTCGACATTACCCAGTCTGTCCCACTGATGGACTGGATTACGCTCGATCGTGAGAAGATGGAAGGAACTGTGGCTCGTCTTCCTGAAAAGGATGACCTCGAAGCACCAGTCAACCTCCAGCTCATCGTCGAACTTTACTCACGTTAAAGTTCCCCGATCCCGAGTTTACTCGATTTCAAAAACTCCGCTTCGAAAGAAGTGGAGTTTTTTTGTGTCTTCGAGTGACTGACAGGGAAATTTAAAAATCGCAGATGAACAGGATGAACCCAGATTGGGGAGGCATTCGGATGGCGCTGAAAGATTGTGAATCTTGACTGAGACAGGCTCAGATTTCTCTGCTCATTCTGTGGTGAAAAATAATTTTCAGGGCGCATTTCAGCCCCGATCAAAAAACTCAATCAAGATCTGTGTCGATCCCATTCATCTGCGGTTAATAATCTCCTCGCCTCAGCGAGACTTTTTCGTGGTCAGGTCACCATTCGAGGTTTAGTTTCACTCTTTAGAAATCTTACCATATGAAACTTAAATTTTGCGGTGCAGCTGGCACCACGACAGGTTCCCAGCATCTTCTTGAAGTCAACGGCCAGAAGATCCTGCTGGATTGCGGTCTTTATCAGGGGCGCCGTCAGGATGCTCATGAGATCAATTGCTGCTTTCCTCATTTTGATCCTAAGACGGTCGACACAGTCGTTCTTTCTCACGCGCATATCGATCACTCCGGAAACTTACCAAACCTCACGAGTAAGGGCTTCGAGGGGAATATCTTCGCGACTTTTGCGACCCGCGATCTCTGTCAGGTGATGCTCGCAGATTCTGCTCGGATTCAGAAGTCGGACACCGAGTGGGTCAATAAAAAGCGCAAGAAGAAGGGTCTTCCAGAGATCGAGCCGCTTTATAGCCAGCATGATGCTGAGCAATGTCTCCGTCAGTTTGTGAACTTGGGTTACAACCGGAAGATGATGATCGGAAAAGGAGTTTGGCTCACTTTCATCGATGCGGGTCATATTTTAGGAAGTGCTCAGGTGCTTCTCGATGTCGAGGATGAGGATGATGGTGGAAAGAAGAAGCGCTTCCTC
This sequence comes from Akkermansiaceae bacterium, assembly GCA_023299815.1. Classification (GTDB taxonomy): domain Bacteria; phylum Verrucomicrobiota; class Verrucomicrobiia; order Verrucomicrobiales; family Akkermansiaceae; genus SW10. The sequence continues at coordinate 2,807 of JALZWA010000136.1, read as the reverse complement.
TTTTCTGGCGATGTCGGTCGTGGTGATAACGATCTTCTTAGAGATCCAGAAGGAGCAGAGAATATTGATTTTCTACTCATGGAAAGCACCTATGGAGGCCGCGAACACGAGCTGGGAACGGGAGCGGATGAGCAAGTCGCTGAGATTTTGAATCGGGCGATTAAGAAAGGTGGCAAGATCATCATCCCTGCTTTCGCGGTTGAGCGGACGCAGCAGCTTCTCTTTGTCCTGCACCAACTCTTTGAAGAGGGGAAAATTCCCGAGGTTCCGGTTTATGTGGATAGCCCACTCGCGGTGAATGCGACCGAGATTTTCCGTCTCCATCCGGAGTGTTTTAATGAGGAGGTTTACAACTTCCTCTTCGAGAAGCGAAATCCATTTGGTTTCGAGGGGCTCACTCTCATCCGTGCTGTCAGCAAGTCCAAGGAGCTGAATGCGGACAACAAGCAGGCGATCATTATTACCGCTTCTGGAATGTGTGAAGCGGGTCGGATTCTCCATCACTTGCGGAACAATATCGAGGACCCGAAGAACACGATCCTCTTCGTGGGCTACTGCGCGGTGAATACTCTCGGCGCCAAGATTCGCAATGGCGATGAGAAGGTCCGCATCTTCGGTGATGAGTTTGAGCTGAAGGCGAATGTCGAAACGATGGACTCCTTCTCAGGTCACGCCGATCACTCCGAGCTCATGGACTACTTCGATAATGTCAAGGGGCCTAAGAGTAAGGTCTGGCTCGTGCACGGCGATCAGACGCGCTCAGATGCGCTCTGTGACGCTTTGCGTGAAGTGCACGGAGACAATGTTGAAGTCGCTGAGCTTGGGACTGAGGTTACTTTTTAAGTCATGAAACCTCTTTTGTTTCTCGGCCTGATCTCATCGCTCACGGCGGTGGAGCTGACGATGGATGGACTTTGTCGTGCAGATAGTCGATTTTACGGAAAAGGATCAGCAGATCCCGCTGGAAGGCCTCATTGCCCTGCAGGCGCATAGCGGTCCAAGTTTTGAGGCAAGCTACCGGAATATCGAACTTCGCAAGCTTCCCGAAACAAAAGGAATCATGACATGGGAAAAGCTTGGTGCAGATGCGGTGAAGTAGCCGAAAGCTTTGCTTTTGGTTGCTTGGTGGTGGGGGCACGCTAGTTCACCAAAAGCGGAGCTTTCGCCTACGATTTTTCGCTACGCGAGGAGTCCTTCCTTGTGATGCGGGAGTCCGAAGTAAGCGTGGGCGTTGTGGTAGCAAATGTTCCCTACGAGGTGGTGGAGGAGCTGGTGATCGTCGGGGAGTTTTCCGTCTTCGACATCTTGGCCGATGATGTTGCAGAGAATGCGGCGGAAGTATTCGTGTCTTGGGAAGGAGAGGAAGGAACGTGAATCGGTGAGCATGCCGACGAAGTGGGAGAGGAGTCCTACAGACGAGAGGATGTTGATCTGATCTTCCATTCCTTGGATGGTGTCATTGAACCACCAGCCGGATCCGAACTGCACCTTGGAGCGGTAGGGGGTTTCTTGGAAAGAACCGCAGGCGGCCGCGAGGACGGCATTATCGCGCGGGTTGAGATTGTAGACGATGGTTTTGGGTAGTTTGTTGATCGCTGCCAGAGAGTCGAGGAAGCTGAGGAGGGCTTCGCCTTGGGGCCAGTCGCCGATGGTGTCAAAGCCGGCATCTGGTCCGAGTTGGGCGAACATGCGGGAGTTCGGGCTGCGCTTGGGCCCAAGGTGGAGCTGCATGGTCCAGTCTCGCTCAGCATTCCACTGGCCGACGTGAAACATGATGAGCGCGCCAAAGCGATCGGTCTGCTCAGGGGTGGCGGCGGTGCCTTGGCGGGCATCTTTAAGAATGCGGTTCGCCACTTCTTCAGTGCAGGGGTTGGCGAGGGCGTAACGCATGCCGTGATCGGTCATGCGGCAGCCTTTTTCATGGAAGAAGTCGTGACGGGCGCGCAGCGCGGTGAGGAGGTCGCTGAGGGTTTCTATTCCGGCTGAGAGTTGATCGAGCCAGGGGTTGAGAATGGTGGGGCGATCGACAAAGAGGGCTTTGTCTGGGCGGAAGGTGGGGTAGGTTTTCGTTGCACAATCTGAGGCATTGGCGACCTCGTGATGATAGAGGTCGTCGTTTGGGTCATCAGTGGTGCCTACGGCGTCGACCCGGAAGCGGCGCATGAGCTCGCGTGCAGAGAAGTCGGCATCTTGAAGTCGCTCGTTGGCCTGATTCCAGATTTCCTCGGCGGTGTCGGCGCTGAGAAGGGTGTTGATGCCAAAGCAGCGACGGAGCTCGAGGTGGGTCCAGTCGTAGAGAGGATTGCGGAGGGTGTTGGGGATGGTCTCGGCCCAGGCTTGGAACTTGTCGCGGGGTGATGCGTCGCCGGTGATGTGGGACTCGGGGATGCCATTGGCACGCATGGCGCGCCATTTGTAGTGGTCGTGTCCGAGCCAGAGTTCGGTGACATTCTCCCAGCGCTTGTCGTTTGCGATCTCATCGGGCGGGAGATGGGTGTGGTAATCGATAATCTGCTGATCTTTAGCGGACTCATTGAAGAGGCGCTCAGCGGTTTTACTGAGGAGAAGAAAGTTGTCGTCGAGATAAGTTCTGGCCACGAGGGGAGCTTAGAGAGTTCTCCAGAGTTGGCAATGTTCTGAGAGGAGTTTTAGAGCGATCCGCTCATTTTACTCGCGATTAGGAGAACGATGACTCCGAGCGATATGAAGATGAGCCCGAGGAAAAGGGCACCATTTTTACGATGCTTCCAAAGCGCCCAGACTCCAGCGATGCCGAGTGCGGCACCGAGAAGGAGTGAGATAAGGCC
>JALZWA010000135.1 GCA_023299815.1 Akkermansiaceae bacterium | reverse complement strand
GCCGTCCTCTCAGGGCCGAATCATGCCGAGGAAATCGCCGTTCATCTCCCTGCCGCAGCCACCATCGGCTGCGTAGACCCCCAAGTCGGCGAGGCCCTCCGTAATCTCTTTTCCAGCGAGCGTTTCCGTGCTTACACCAATGAAGACATCGCCGGAGTCGAACTCGGCGGCGCACTCAAAAACATCTTCGCCATCTCCGCGGGAGTCGCCACCGGACTCAAGCTCGGCGATAATGCCATCGCCGCACTCCTCACCCGCAGCCTTGCCGAGATGACTCGCCTCGGCGTCGCCTTGGGTGGGAATGTCGCCACTTTTAGCGGACTTTCGGGCCTCGGTGACCTCGTCACAACCTGCTTCTCTTCCCTCTCACGAAACCACCGCGTCGGCCTCGCCCTTGCCGATGGCAAGACGCTTGCGGCAGCCGTCGATCAACTCGGCATGGTCGCCGAGGGAGTCAAAAACACACAGTCCATCTACGAGGCCGCCCGCAAAGCCGGAGTGCGCACACCCATCATCGATGTCGTCTACGGCATGCTCTACGAGGACGTGCCGCCACCCATAGCGCTCGACCGTCTTTTCGGCCAAGCCCCCCGCGACGAGCACGAGTAAACCTAGCGCCGTCTCTCGGAAGCTCCCCGCGGTTTGCTTTCCAGCTTATAAGGCTCCTCTTTGAGGATCTCGATGATCTCCTCGCCCGGTAAAATGAGTGTGCTGATCCGGCCCGCGCGCGCGATCACCATCCCCATGATCTTGCCATCGAGATCCACCACCGGGAGACCAGTTTCCACCGCCTCCAGCTCCATATCAGACTGCACCACATTAGAAAAAATATCTCGCACCGCGCTTGCGTCCCCGCTGCCCTCATTCATTTGGCGAAGCCTTCGACTCTCCCGCTTCCGCCCCTCCTGAGTCCCTTGTAACTTGGGCGTCACCGTGAACTCCTTGCCCTCACGGGAAACTAGCACCTCGGGCGTCTCCCCTGCCCGCAACTTCTTCAACTGGGTTGAGACCTCTTGAAAGCCCTTCACCTTTTCGCCCTTAATTTCGAGAATGATATCGCCTTTCCGAAGTCCCGCTTCCGCCGCGGCAGTTCCCTCCACAACCTCAAGAATTTCCACACCTTTACCCAGAATCTGAGTATCCATCAACACCCCTAAGAATCCCTGATCCTCGGCCCGCAAGCTTCGAGCCGCGACACTCTTCACCCCAATCCCAGCCGCCGTCGCATCCGGTCGTGCTGCCACCAGAAATGAACCCTCAAGCAGCTCCGAGCTATCCGCCCACTTGGCCGCCGGAGCATCAAGCCCTTCTGCATGAAGCACCACCAGATCATGATCAGGATAACTGCCCTCAACCGTCACCACCTTCGCTCCATACTTGGGATGATAGACCTGCAAGTTGCTCTTCGGAGCGATCTCACTCCACTTCGCGAGAAGCTTCCCCTCGCCAACCGAAACCCCGTAACCGATGTGAGTGCGGTCAGAAAAAATGGTAAAGACCACTTCACTGGCATCCTTCGTTACTGGCCGAACCACCTCGTAAATACTCTTCTGCTGCTCGCTCGTGATCTTGCGGTCTTTCGCCGGAATCCGACTAAGACCCAGCTGTCCCTGAAGCGGAAGCACCGACACGGCGATGATGAGAATCAAATTTTTCATTATTCTATATTCAAAGTTTAATACCCACGAAGACCTGCGAGGGTCACTTTCATCTCCAGGATTTCCTCTCCTCGCTGAACCGAAACATTCAGCACATCACCCGGCTGGTGATCGATCAGGAAGAGCCGCAGATCTTTGAGCGAATCGAGCTTCGTCTCATCGATTTTCAAAAGGACATCCCCTGCTCGAATTCCCGCCTTCTTAGCGGGAGACCCTTCCGGCAAGCTCAGCACCGTCAGCGGGCTCGCCTCATTCTCGATCAGCACTCCCAGCACAGGTCTGTTCCGGCCATTTCCATTATCACCGAGAATCCCCCAAATTTCTCCTTCCTTCATCTTGTCCCATGATTTCTCAAAACCCGAGATCCCCGCATGCCGATTCACCTCCCTCTTCGCGATGTTAATGTGAGAATGAATCCCGATGAGACGCCCCTCTAGATCGAAAAGCGGGCCTCCACTATCCCCCCCAATCACCGTGCAATCAGTCGTGATAAAATCAGTCGCATCCTGCGTCATCACCCTTCCGAATCTTACAGGGGGACGCCGCGTCGGGTCGTAGCCGAGCGGATGCCCCATCGCCACCACGATATCCCCTGTCTCTAGCGAATCTGACTCACCCACTTCTACGAATGGCCAAGGCCCCTCGCCGATCAACTGAGCCATCGCCGCATCACGCGTGTGATTCTGCCCCAGAACCTTCGCCCTCTCCTCGCGTCCATCCGGAAAAATTACCACCATTTCCTGACTTCCTGAAACTACGTGCGCCGCAGTGAGAATGAGCCCCTCTTTGGAAATAATGACCCCACTGCCCGAGGAATCTCGTCTCATCGACTGCAGCGAGATCGTCGCTGCAGTATTCTCAGCAACCACCGTCTGCACCTTTTCTTCGATCTTGCGAAGATCACCGAGCGTCTTGACGGCCGGTGCAGCGGTCGCGACCTGTAATCCTGCGATCATGGCAATAATTAGTGAAAACTTCATGGCGAATAAATCGTTATAACAACGATCTCCTTGTTTCAAAAATCTGCAAGAAATGAACTCTTTAAAATTTCTAAAGAAGTCCGGCCTTGGCCTTCGCTAGATCAATACTAAACTCTCTCTCCGATGCCCCCCCGCAAAGCCGCCAACAAGAAAAAATCCGCCAAAAAGCGCGCCAGTAAGAAGAAGGACGCCTCAGAGGCCTCTGGGTTCACCGCAGGCCGATTCTTCTTTTCCCCCTTCCTCCTCATCGGCTGGGCCACCCGCAACTTTTCCAAGTGGCTCAAATGGCCCGCCCGCCTAGGCCTCTCCGCAGCATTCCTCGGCCTCTTTTTCGGTCTCATCGCAGCAGCCAGCTACTTCGTCCTGGCCACCACTTATGATCTCGATGAGGTCGCTGAAATGCCGGCCCGCACCGAGATTCTCGACCGGCGGGGGAACATCCTCAAAAACTCCCGAGGCCAAGAGATCGGCTTCCTTCATGGCAAAAATCGCCACCTCATCAGCTACGACGACGTCTCACCTCTCTTCGTCAATGCCCTCATCTCCCGTGAAGATGGCCGCTTCCGCGAACACGGTGGGGTCGACCTCAGAGGCGTCGCCCGCTCGATCTTCCGAGCCGTCACCAGAGGAAAAGGTGAAGGAGCATCCACCATCACCATGCAGCTCTCGCGGAACTCTTTCGCATTAAAGAAAAAGAGCCACGGCAAGCTCTTAAGCCTGCATCGCAAAGCTCTTGAGATCGCCATCGCTTACCGCATCGAATCCCGCTACTCGAAGAACGAGATCTTGGAACACTACATGAATCGCATCTTCTGGGGCGGATCCATCATGGGTGTCGAATCAGCCTCACGCACTTACTTCGGAAAATCGGCTGGCCAAGTCAACCTCTCCGAAGCAGCACTCCTTGCCGGAATCATCCGCGCGCCCAATGGCCTCTCCCCTTTCCGCTATCCTGACGCCGCTCAGGACGAGCGCGACACCGTGCTCGGCCGCATGGTCTATTTTAAATACCTCACCGCAGAAGAAGCAGCGGCCACCAAAGCTCAGCCCCTTGAGATTCCAAGCGCCTCTGAACGTATCATCTCTGGGAGTTACGCGCTCGATGCGATCCGGCGTGATCTCGAAGAGATCCTTGCACGAGAAGAGATCAAGGCCGGAGGGCTCGTCATTCACACCACCCTCGACCCGAACCTTCAAGAAGCCGCCGAGCGCGCGCTCGAAAGCCGCCTCTTCGCCGTTGAAAACACCGCTGGATACAAGCACCAGAAGCGCTCCGCTTGGAATAAAAAAGGCGCCCCCGCCTATCTCCAAGGCGCCGCCGTCGTCCTTGATAACAAAACAGGCGGAGTCCTCGCCATCGTCGGAGGCCGCGACCCTAAAGAGTCGCAATTTAACCGCGCTCTGCAGGCCCGTCGCCCCATCGGCTCCCTTTTCAAGCCCTTCGTCTTCCTCGCCGCCGTGAGGAATGGCTTCTCACTGAACGAGCAAGTGAGCGATACCCGCATCCGCCCCGGCGAAATCTCCGGAGCCCCCGCTGACTGGTCTCCTAACAATTCTGATGGTAAATATTTCGCCTCCATCCGAGCCGCGCAAGCTCTCGTAGACTCCCGAAACACCTCCTCTGTCCGTATCGGAAGCATCGCCGGAATCAATGAAGTTACAGAGGTCGCCCGCCTCGCAGGCTTTGAAGAAAAGCGCATCGCCCCCTACCCCTCCTCCTATCTCGGCTCCTGGGGAGCCACCGTGCAAGATGTCGCCAGCGCCTATTCCATCTTCCCAAATGGAGGCAACCGCTTCCGCCCCTACTACGTCCAGTCGATCGAAGATCGTGAAGGAAACGTCCTCTGGAAAAGCGGCCCACTCTACTACGAGGCCGCCGCCGCCAATGCCACCTGGGAAGTCTCTGACGCCCTAGAACAAGTCAATCGCAGCGGCACCGGTCGCGCCATTCGGAGTCGCTACGGCTTCACCAAGCCCTCCGGCGGAAAAACCGGCACCTCAAATGACTATCACGATGCCTGGTATGCCGGCTACACCTCCTCACTCTCCTGCGCTGTCTGGGTAGGGCTCGACTCACCTGAAAAAATCATCCGCGGCGGAGAAGGCGCCCGACTCGCCCTCCCAATCTGGGTCGACATCATGCAAACCGCTGACCGTCTCCCTGATTATCAAAATGGACCCATCAGCCCGGTGAGAGCACAGAAGGTCTCACCGCATATTCCACGAGCCATTCCCGTGCGCTAATGGAACTGAGGTCTCGTGACATTCAAGAAAATGGGCGGTCCGACAGGATTAACCTCTCTTCGTTCGGCCTGTCTCAGCTCGTATCCTTTCTGCCTGCTGCAGTGAAATGATTTTCTCTTTGAGAAAATGGTCGGGGCGACAGGATTCGAACCTGCGACCTCTTCACCCCCAGTGAAGCGCGCTACCAAGCTGCGCTACGCCCCGACGTGCCAAACGGCGGCAGGGTTTTGCCAGAGAATGAAGAATTGGCAAGTCTCTAATTTCCTGCCATTCCCTTCCCCCTTCACATGTCGAAAATTACAAAAGTCGCGATCGTCGGTGCCAGTGGCTACACGGGCCTCGAACTCCTTAAAATCCTCTTCTGCCACCCCCATGTGGAAGTCGTGGGAGTGACCTCGCGAGCCAATGCGGGGAAAGTAATTTGCGATCTTTTTCCACGCTTCAAAGGACATCCCGGCACGGAAATCTCGTTCATCGAACCTGACATGAAGGCCATTGCCGCGACGGGAGCAGAGATCGCCTTTCTCGCCCTTCCTCACGGTGCGGCTGCGCCCTTTGCCTCTGAATTGCTTGATCTCGGCCTTAAGGTCATCGACCTAAGCGCAGACTTTCGACTCGAAGACGCTGCGATTTATGCCGACTTCTACGATCAGCCCCACCCAGCTCCTCAGCTTCTTGAAGAGGCCGTCTTTGGCCTTCCCGAAGTTCATGGAGAAGCAATCAAAGCGGCCCGCCTCGTGGCCTCGCCCGGTTGTTATCCCACCTCCATCATGCTTCCGCTCATCCCCTTGATGAAAGCGGGCTTACTTGAGAAAAACTCCATCGCCGTCTCCTCCATGAGCGGCGTCAGTGGTGCAGGGAGAAATGCCAGCATCCCTCTTATTTTTGCAGAGTGTAACGAGAGCGTGCGCTCCTACGGAATGCCTCGCCATCGCCATCTCTCAGAAATCGAGCAAGAGCTCAGCAAAGCGGCGGGAGAAAAAATCACGATCTCTTTTGTCCCCCATCTCATTCCGGTGACGGCAGGGATTTGCACCACGATTTTCGCGGACCTTGTCGGAGATTTTTCTAAAATTGGACCCACTTTAGAAACGGCTTACAAGGACTCGCACTTTGTGAGACTGCGGGGTGAAGGAGCCTCTCCTGACACCAAGCATGTGGTGGGCACAAACTTCATTGATATCGGCTGGCACCATGATCCACGGACAGGCCGTGTCATTCTCCAAAGCTGTGAAGACAATCTTGGCAAGGGAGCTGCTGGACAAGCGGTCCAGAGCTTTAACCTCATGATAGGAAATTCTGAGACTGCTGGGTTGCAAAAGCTCTAACAGAGATCATTCTCCCTCTCCCCATGGATATTCCCTACTCAAGAATCAAAGGCGGCGTCTGCGCCGCCAAAGGATTTGTGGGAAATGCTGTCTCCTGCGGCATTAAAAATCCTGACTCCGATCGCCTCGATCTCGCTCTCGTCTACTCGGAAGCTCCTTGCCAAGCGGCAGGTGCATTCACCCAGAATCGCGTGAAGGCTGCTCCGGTAAGAATGACCCAGAGTCATCTCCGCGCGAATCCCGTGCGGGCGATCATCACCAATAGCGGGAACGCCAATGCCTGCACAGGAATCACGGGACTTTCGGACGCCCGCATCATGGCCCGCACAACAGGTAAACTTTTAGGAATCCGTCAGCGCGAAGTCGCAGTCGGCTCCACGGGAGTCATCGGCATTCCCCTGCCCATGATGAGAATCGAACCAAAGCTCGAAGAACTTGTCGCTGGCATTGCTCGCAACAAAGGAAACGACATTGCAAAATCGATCATCACCAGTGACACCCATGAGAAAGAATTCGCGATCTCATTTGAATTCGAGGGTCAGCGCATCCGCATCGGCGGCTGTGCCAAGGGCGCAGGCATGATCAATCCTAACATGGCGACGATGCTCTGCTACATCACAACCGATGCAAATGTGGCCAAGGCTTGCCTCGATCGCGCCGTGCAGGACGCGGTCCAAAACACCTTTAACCGAATCACCATCGATGGTGACACCAGCACCAATGACACCGTGCTCGTCCTTGCCAATGGCGAGGCCGGGAACAAAACCTTCAAGCGCGGCGGTAAAGGCTGCCAAATTTTTAGCCATGCCCTGCAGTTTGTCATGAACAAGCTCGCAAAGGCAATTGTCAGGGATGGTGAGCGCGTCACTAAATTTGTCACCGTCGAGGTGAAAGGCGCCGCGTCAAAAAGCGACGCTAAGAAAGTCGCCGAAGCCGTCGCCAACTCATCGCTTGTGAAAGCATCTTGGAATGGCGAGGACCCGAACTGGGGTCGTATCATTCACGCCGTAGGTTACTCCGGTGCCAACGTGCGAGAAGAAGTGATCGATATCCTCTTTAACAAAAAACAGGCCTGCACGGGCGGCCTACAGGCCAAGACAAACCCCGAAGTGCTACGTAATATCGTAAGGAACAGAGAGTTCACGATCACCATTGAGCTGAACCGAGGAAAAGGTGATTACCACATCTACGCCGCTGATCTCTCGCCGGAGTATGTCGACTTCAACCGCTCCGAGTATGCATACTGGAAGCAGGCTCAGAAGGACGGCATCTTTGAGTAATACCACTCCGAGTTCCAAAAGAGCAGAATGTGATATTGGGGTGTTTTTTGAGCGAACGCTTTGCGACTTAGCGAGAGCCGGGCGCTTTCTTGAGATTCCTCAGTTGTGGTTTAACTCCCTCCCTCTGAGCCGCACGTGAGCACAAAAAAACCGGAGCCTTGAAAGACTCCGGTTTTTGAAAAATTCACTCGGTGATTTTTAGGAGAAGATCTCCTTGATCGGCTGACCTAGATCGGCCTCGGCTCCTCCCATGCGGAAGGGACGACCGCTCGGTGAGCTGACTACTTGAGAGTGATCGATTCCGAGCGCGTAAGCGATGGTGGCATTGAAATCCTGGTGAGTCACTGGCTTATCAGCGACCTTGTTACCGGACTTGTCAGAGGCACCATACTTCATCCCGCCTTTAATTCCGCCACCGGCCATGACGCAGGAGAAACAGCTTGGGTGGTGGTCACGACCGCTGTTGTGCTCTGCCACAATGCCTGGGGTGCGGCCAAACTCGGTGCCGATCACGACAAGAGTCGATTCAAGAAGACCGCGCTCATCAAGATCACTCACCAACTGAGAGAAGGCACGGTCAAGCACCGCAGCCTTGTTCTCGACAGCATTGAAGTTGTCATAGTGCGTGTCCCAGCCTCCCATAGAAACTTCCACAAAGCGCACTCCTGATTCTACGAGACGGCGTGCGAGAAGGCAGCCCTGTCCGAAGCGGTCTTTACCGTATGCGGCACGCATCTTGCCTGACTCTTCATTAATATCGAAGGCTTTGAGATCCTTACTGCTCATGAGCTTCACAGCCTCTTCATAGAGAGAGTCGTAAGCCTTCACATCTGGAGTGCTAAACTTCTCAGTAAACTTCCGGTTCAGCGCATCGGCAACTGCCAAGCGGTGCTTGAAATCCTTCTCAGAAACACTGCCAGCGCGAACGGAGTTCTTAAGTCCTTCATCAGGACGACCGAGAGGCACGCCACCGAACTCAGCACCGAAGAATCCTGCAGAAGAAACACCCGGGCTGGTATTTGCGGTCACGAAGCCTGGAAGAGTAGTATTCTTGCGGCCCTTCATGCGGACGACCCACGAACCGATTGCCGGGTGGACGATGGTGCCGCGAGGAGCATAACTGCGGTGCAAAAGATACTGCCCCTGCTGGTGCGCGCCCTGACGCGACGTCATCGAGTTGATAACGCACATCTTATCAGCAACACCCGCACTCTTAGGAAGATACTGGGAGAGCTGGTAATCACCACTCGTAGAAATCGCCTCAACAGGCCCTTGAACCTCTTTGTTGTCAGGCTTGACGTCGAAGGTGTCCAAGTGGCTCATTCCCCCACCCATGTTAAGGAAGATGACACTCTCGGCAGTCTTTGCGCGGCCACTTTTATCCTGAGCTCCCAGCGAACTGGAGAGACCGACACCTAACATGGGTGCGACACTGACACCGAGATAGGTGTGAGCTGAGTTGATGAGGAACTGGCGGCGGCCGAGTTCATCTGCTTTGAAGAGGTCTGAGCGATTCATGACGTTGTGTGGTAGATAATTTAAAAAGTAAGAGGATTACTGCACGAACATGAATTCGTGGGTGGAAAGAAGGGATGAAACAAGGTTCTGGTAGCTGTCGCGGCTGCCATCAATGACATCGCGCATGAGCATGTTCATCTCAGCGTCACTCGGCGAACGGCTAAGGATCGCATAATAGAGGTAGCGCACCTTATCTGCATCAGTGGAACCTGCTTCGAGAGCATTGTAGACGGCAGCACCCTTGTTATTCACGACGAGCTTCTCGACGTGGCCATTCATGATTTCAAGGACCTGAGACATATTAGCGTCCCGAGTCGCGGCATTGACAAGCGTGCGGTCCGACTGACCAAACTCACGGAGAAAGTGTCCGGCAGGAGCGGGAGCACGAAGCTCGGAAGATCTTGCGATACCCTTCGCTGGTCCCGGACGCTCTTTACGAGCCATCATCATCATGTCGCCATCAGAATCAGAATAACCTGAAGTTTCTTCGAACTGTTCGAGGAGATTTTCGGCATAGGCGAGATATGCAGCGGGCTTCTTGATAGCCATGACTTCACGAGCGAGTTCCGACATCGTTTTCTGACCGACAAGGACAGGCTTGCCTTCGTAGTAAATGTGATCGCTATACTGGCGCTTCGCGAGCTTGTCTGGCTTGTCAGCAATGAGGGTGACGAGGCTATCCCAGAGCTGCTCAGAGCTCATACGTTGAAGCTGACGACCATTGAAAGCCTGAGGAACTCCGACCTCGAAGGCCTTGGGGTTTGCGGCGAACTGGAAAGTGCGGGTTCCAAGAAGAACCTGCTGGAAAGCTTTGAGATCATAATCGAGATCAACGATGAGCCGCTTAAGGTAGCTAGTGAGACCCGGTGAGAGGGTCTTCTCTTCCTTCACATAAACATCCACAGGTAAGGTGAGTGGGCTGCCCATGACGCGATCCCACATGCGGTTCACGATGACGTAGTCAAAGTTGTCATTTTTAGAGGTCATCCAGCTAGCGAACTTCTGACGAGCGCCCTTCGTCTCGCGGCGGTCCGAGGTGGTAATGCGCTGACCGAATTGAGTCTTTCCTCCGACCATCTCGCCTGGGTCTCCATCGCGATACTGATAGTCGCTCGGCAACTTGATGCGGCCGTCTCCTGAATCTTCGAGAGTGAGGTAGTTAATATTGTCATCCATCCAATACATCACCTTCCCGAGTGGTGAACGGCGGAAATCGGGATCATCGACCAGTCGTGAGGCCTTACGCCAGATGCCGTCATTGATCTCGCGCTGACCACTCGTGAAAGCAGCAAGCTGGAAGAAGTCCATGCGCTCCCACTTATTAAGGGGGCTGTCGTGACACTGAGCACACTCTAGCCGCTCACCAGTGAAGACCTGCATGGTGATGGACATGTTGTCCAAGGGCATTCCCTTATCACGTATAAAGTAACCCACGGCTCCATTTCCAGGCTCCCATGCGATTCCAGAAGCTGAGACGAGTTCGGTAACAAATTGATCCCAAGGCTTGTTAGCCGCCACTGAGTCACTGATCCACTGGACGTAAGGGACGAGGGTATTGCTCCGGTTTCCGGAAGTGTCCGTGATCCGGAGAAGATCCATGACGTAGTTCTGCATGTGACTGCGGTATCCGTCAGTGTTCAGGAGATAGCGGGTGAGCATCTCGCGCTTGTTAGCATCGTCAATCTCGAGAAAGTTTTTCGCTTCTTCAAGGGTTGGAATACGACCATTAGCGACGAGGAAGCTCCGGCGCAGGAAAGTGGCATCATCGACCACGTCTGGGACGGGTAATTTTTTGCTCTTAAAGATCTCAGCAACGAACTTATCGACTTGATAAGAGGCTTTTTTGAGCTCTTCGGGAGATTTCTTATCCGCGGCGAGAGCCAGCGATGGGAGGAGGAGGCTGCCTAGGAGAGCGGCGGGAATCAATCGGGACTTCATTGCGTGTATGTAAAAGGTCGTCTTTGAACTAGTAACTCAAGGAAACCTATGAGATTTGGGGGCCCTCTGTCAAATTGGGAAGCTAAGTAAGTTTCATCTTGCTGTAATAAAGTAAAGACGCAGTCTTTCGGGGCATGAGTCCCGAGTTCAATGTTCTTGCTATTAGCCTTCTTGTTGCAGTTTTTGCCTTTTGGAAACTGGACTTTATCGCGACCCTTTTGACCCTTAAAAACTTGGAGCCTAAGCTTCCAGAGGAGTTCCGGGGGGTCTGGGATGACGCCAAGTATGCGAAGGCGCAGGACTACGAGCGGGCGCAGGCGAAATTCGGGATTACTTCATCCATTTCGAGCCTCACCATCTTCCTCGTCTTCTGGTTCATGGGTGGATTCAGCTGGCTCGATGGCCTCACTCGTGGAATGGGACATGGCGATATTGCCACCGGTCTCCTTTTCATCGGCGGAATGTATCTCCTCAGCATGCTGATGAGCTTGCCCTTCGATATTTACAGCACTTTTGTCCTTGAGGAGAAATTTGGCTTCAACAAAACGACGCTAGGGACCTTCATCATGGACCAGATCAAGGGTCTCTTCATCACCGCACTGATCGGAGCCCCCATCATGGCTCTGATTCTCTGGATCTTCCTCTCAGTGGCCAATGCCTGGATCTTCGCTTGGCTGGCGGTGACGGTGATCTCACTCGCGCTGACTTATCTGGCGCCCTCGCTCATCCTCCCCCTCTTTAACAAATTCACCCCTCTTGAAGACGGCGAACTCCATCAAGCGATCCAAAAGATGGCGAAAAAGTGTGAGTTCCCTCTCACTGAAATCTCAGTGATGGACGGCTCTAAGCGCTCTGCGAAGGCGAATGCCTTTTTCACCGGATTCGGGAAGCGCAAGAAGATCGCCCTTTTCGACACCCTCGTCGAAAAGCAGAGCACCGATGAACTCGTGGCGGTGCTCGCGCACGAAATCGGCCACTTTAAGAGAAAGCACATCGTCCAGCGGCTCGTTCTTTCGATCCTTCAGACGGCGGTGATCTTTTTCCTTCTTGGCATGGCAACGAGTCAGGAATCGGCCTTCGGTCAGCAACTTTACCCCGCTTTCGGCGTCGAGCATTCTTATGCCGTCGGATTAGTGCTCTTTATGATCGTTTTCAAGCCCGTCTCTCGAATTCTCTCGATCTTCATGAACATCCTCTCGCGGAAGCACGAGTTCGAGGCCGACGCCTATGCCTCGGACGCGCAAGGGACTCCAGACAATCTCGTCTCGGCGCTGAAGAAGCTCTCGGCAGAGAACCTCTCAAATCTCACGCCGCATCCCCTGGAGGTCTTCCTCGATCACTCGCACCCACCGGTGCTGACTCGGATCGAGGCTCTCAAGCGACTCAAGGGTCAATCTGCTCAAGCATAAGCTGATCAAAGACGGCTCTCACCTTTTCAAAAAGCGGAGCCGGGCCAAAGGTCGCATCATCGAGCTTGGTCACACGCTGCAACTTGCGCGTGCTGCTGCTG
>JALZWA010000134.1 GCA_023299815.1 Akkermansiaceae bacterium | reverse complement strand
CAAAGGCGATGGTGCTGATCGGGACCTTACTGGGATTAATCTTAGCAAGCTCCTCGAGGACAAAATCACCATCGCGCGGACTCCCATCAGAGAGAAGAAAGACGCCATTCGGGGGAGGATTCATCCCGAGGGCCATTTTCAAACCGGGATACCAGACCGTGCCGCCAGCGGCTGGCATTGCCTTCAGATCTGAGATCAACTGCTGCTTCACCGTCGGCGTCGCAGGATACCAAGGAGTCACCGGAATCTCCCCAAGACCATTCCAGCCCTTATCATTTTGATTCGGTCCCTTTGTCTCAATCGTCCAACTCGTATTGGAAAAGAAAATGATGCTGACCTGCATCCCCTTGCTCAGTCCCGCGATCGATTTCTCGAGCTCCTTCTTCAGCGCAGAAATCCGTGTTCCTCCACTCTCAGCCGAGGCATCCATGGAGCCTGAAAAATCCACCACAAAGGCGATGCGCTTTCCCTTAATGCGTCCACCAAAGAAAGTCGCTCCTCCTCCACCCGAACCGTCTCCTTCATCAGAGCCAAAGCCTTCACCAAAATCATCCTCCATCCCGAACAAGCCATCCGGCACCGAGCTCTCAGGAATAGGGACCGAGATAGCAGATGCGGTGGTCGAGGCAATGACGCGAGCCATTGAGGAACTCGCGCCTGGTGGACGTGGCTGGACGTTATTGGTGAGCTCCTTTTTCTCCAACTTCGGTGGCTCCTCCTCCGGCGGCGCGCTGTAAGCGACGATCACCGGAATTTCAGGGCGAGAGGGAATCATCGCAATCAGTGCTAAAATCATGACCACAAAACCGATGCCGAATAAAGCGGTGATGCCAGACTGCACCGTCTCCTTTTTGCGCTGCTGCTCAAGAGCTTGATCGACAGCTTGCGCCGTCACCTTCAGGCGACTCTCGTCAGTTTCAGTTACGTAAAGCTCTTTCATACCCGCGATTAAGCTAGGGATCCGAAAACCCTCTGGCGAGGAGTTTCCTTGAGCCATGGGCCCAAAAAAGCCCGGTTGCCAATGGCCACCGGGCTTCTTGAAAAAAATGACACTTATTTCGTTTTGAAGTGAATCGTGCTGCGGACCTCGCCATCCAACTTGCGGGTGTGCATCGTGAGGTTCTTCAGCTCATTCATTGCCGCGATCGACTTCTCGATCATCGGAAGACTTTCCATGAAGTCTTCTTTCTCAGACGGAGAATCTTTGAAAATCTCATCAGGATTCTCCTTCGCGAGCTTCACCCAGGATTCTGCGAATGCCTGCAGCGCTCCGAAGTTCACCTGAGCATATGCCCCCTTACGAGCCGTCGTCGCCGGCTGAGCAAGCGCAGCGGTGAGCTCCGAGTTCATCGCCGGTGAAGAGGAAGCGATGAAGAGATCATCACTGATCGAGACGTTCGGATTGGCATTCTTTGTGATCGCAGGAATCGAGAAGAAGTAGGTCGAAAAGTCACCATCCTTAGATTCGATCGGCTCCTGCATCGGAACGTCAAAGAGGCCGGCTTCTTTCGCATTGGCAAGAACCTTGGTCAGAGAACCATTGATGCGCTTCCAGGATTTACCGACCTTCGCACGATCCGTGACAGGGAGCACGAAAGCCACCCGTGGGAGGACGCCTTTTTCCAGAACGACTGCAGGAACATCAGGGACCTTGGGGAAAGTTCCCTTAAGATCCACGATGAGAGCAGACTCAGTTCCTGTTCCTTCCGAAAAGTCGACGATGAGCGCATCCCAGATGTCCGCCATTTCTTTCGCCGCGAGTTGGTCGAAAAGTCCGAAAGCCTGCTGAAACTCAGCCATGTCACCATCATCATCATCCATTCCCGAAACCTGCTTACCCATCAGGTAAGCCGCCTCGCCGAGCGAGTTCAGATAATCCAGTGCCTTGGCCGAGAACTCAGGATCGCTCGCTGAATTGGCAAAGATGGCAACATCCTCGCCATTCTCGAGTGAGGAAAAGCGGTGCGTCGCCTCAAAGTCGATACCCGGAGAGCTCGTTCCGCCATGACTCTCGATCTTGAAGCCATCTTCAATAAAGCCTACCGCGCCATAGGCGGTATAATCGCCCATCTTGAGAAGCACTTTTTCTGTCTTCGCAGCATGCTCAAGGAGAGTCTCGATGTCGCGGGTGTCTCCAAAGACCTCCACCTCTTCGAGCCCGTCCTTGATGCCAAGGAGCATGGAGCCAAAAGCTTCTTGGTCTTTCGTCAAAGCCTCTAGCGACTCCTTCTCAGCGTAGGTGATGAGACGGAGATCCTTACCGGCATAGCGCTTCAGGAATGAGGCATCTTTTTCCGCAAGGAAGGAATCCGCCGTGCTCTCTGCGAGCTTGAAGTCCTCCATGCGACCACCGACGTAGACCAAGATATAATCTCCATAAACTCCGGCTGCGACGTGGAGATTCTTGCTAGCAACAGCCTTAGCAAGCCGCTGAAACTCGACCTCTCCTCCGAAAAACTCCGCGGCATCATCGCCCTCACTCACCATAAGCTCAGAAAGCTTCTCACCTAAGATGGTGAAACCACTGAACTGCACCCCGGACTTCTCAAGGGCAAGCTCTTCAATAAATGGCATCTCAAACTGGAGCGCTTGCGTGATGCCGCCTTCGATCATGTTCGCAAGATCGGCCCGCATGTCCTCATCACTCACCTTGATACCCACCGTGATGGGCGGCATGACAGCCCCCTCCATGATATCGATAAATTTCTTAGGATCACCGATCTGGGCAGCCATCATGGAGTTCATCTGCATGCCTCCCATCATGTCCTCCCCAGAGATAGACATCGCCATCATCTCGACAGCAAACTTCATAGCCGCGCGGCCGCGCGAAGAATTAAGATCTGTGAGATAAGCCCCCTGCTCCCCCGCGGTGTTTCCAAATGCCATGACGAGTTCTTCACCAAGCGCGGCACGAGCCATCTCTGCCTCTGGCCCCTCAAAAGCATCTCCGCCCCCGCTTGCCTCCATCAAGAGCTGACCCAGTTCACTTCCGAGGACGCGATCGAAGAGGTCATTGCCGTTGATGAGGGAAAAGTAGCCTTCAACATCAGCCGAGACGTGCTGGGCAAACCCCGTCTTCTTAGCGAGATCATCCAGTGAGACTTCTGGGATTGCGGCGGCCTTTTCCTCTACAACAGGGACGGCCACGACTTCTTCAACAACCTCAACGACTTCATCGATCGTGGTATTGACCCCTTCCTCGGAGGCCCTCGTGTCTTTCTTTTCGGGACTACAAGAAGTCGCCATGAGTCCACAGAGCACTGCAGACGGGATTATTTTTTGCAATTTCATAACTTAGAGAGAATGGGTGAAAAGAAGCGAACCCTCCATGAGAAGTTCCCGCTTAAATTGTAATCGTTTACTGCTGGTCGTAGTCGCTGAGCTCACGGACCCACATGTTGCGATACTGAATCGGATCATTGTGATCTTGGAGAGTGATCGGTGCGCTTTCTGGGTGCT
Source organism: Akkermansiaceae bacterium (assembly GCA_023299815.1). Lineage (GTDB taxonomy): Bacteria > Verrucomicrobiota > Verrucomicrobiia > Verrucomicrobiales > Akkermansiaceae > SW10. The sequence goes on along the minus strand of JALZWA010000134.1, from coordinate 18,385 downwards.
TGTCAGGATAACTCGCGAGCTTCTTGTGCTGAGTCGGACCGTAATATTCCTTCGCATTGTGGAGGAGGACGCCGTTATGGAAGACGGTGAGCTTTGCGGGCTCGACCGCTTTTTCTCCCTCGTAGCGAGGCGCTTTGAAAACGATATCGTAGCTATTCCACTCCCCCTTTTTCGCGGAGGCATTCACCAGTGGTGGAAACTGACCATACATCGCACCCGCTTGGCCATCGGGGTAAGTCTTGTTCTCATAGCAGGCGAGGACTTGGACTTCATATTTCCCCATGAAGAAAATGCCGCTGTTGCCGCCGGACTGGCCATTCACTTCACGATCCGCAGGGACGCGCCACTCAACGTGCATTTGAATATCGCCGAAGGAGTCCTTCGTCCTATTCGGCCTCTTGCCCACCGTCATCACGCCATCCACGAGCTTCCAGGACTCATTCGTCCAAGCATCAGAGCCATCCGCCCCGATGAGCACCTTCGCATCTGCGGGAGGGGCCACGCTCACGACACCTGAGGTTTCCACCTTCTTCGGCTGCGGCCGCGTTCCATCATGCACAACCCACTCGACGCCAGGCAGTTGAGGCGTGTCCGGCTTTTCGCCAAACTTCATCGCGACTGCGAAACCACTCGCAACAAGCAAAAGTCCGATTGGAAGAAGAGAATGCATTTTCATCTGAGCCGAATCCAAGCGAATTTCGAGTCATATCACAACAGATTCCCTTAAAATTTCTATAATTTCGCGCATTCCGGTTGCGAGAAGCATGACATTGTGGAAGCTATTGGTGCTCCCAACACCAGCCCATGTCTACAGCATCCATCACGGCCGAAAAATTTCCTTTCGATCTCGTAGCCCCTCATCTTGAGAAGGTTGAGTCTCAGATTCGCGATCAAGTGCGCGATTTTGACCCCGGTGTGGAGCCCTACATGGCTTATATCTGCGACACCAGCGGTAAGCGCATCCGCCCCACCCTCGCTATCCTTACCGGTGGTGCAACCGGTGAACTGAGTCAGGATCACATTAACCTTGGTGTCATTCTCGAGCTCATTCACATGGCCACACTCGTGCATGATGATATCATCGATGGCGCATCAACCCGCCGTCAAGCACCCACTCCTAATGCGAAGTGGGGAAATGGCATGGCCGTTCTCCTGGGCGACGCTCTTTTCTCCCACGCCCTTAAGCTTTCTACAGATTTCAACGATCTCGCACTCAGCCGAGCCATCAGCCTCGCCTCGCGCGAAGTCTGCCAGGGCGAGATCCTCCAGACCCAGCGCCGCTTTGATCTCACCGTCACCAAGGAGGAATACTTCCGCATGATCGAGATGAAGACCGGAGCTCTCTTCGCTGCCGCAAGCGGACTAGCCGCCAAGCTCTCGGGTCGGGATGAGGACATCTGCGAAGCGATGTCGGACTACGGCATGAAGCTCGGCACCGCTTACCAGATCTATGACGACGTCGTCGACATCATCGGCACGGAAGCTGAGGCCGGAAAAACTCTCGGCACCGACCTTGAGAAAGGGAAACTCACCCTCCCCATCTTGAATCTTCTCGAAGCTGCTTCGCCGAAGCAAAAGGAGAAGCTCACCAAGCGCATCATCGAGCAGCAGCCACTTGATCTTAATATCATCGGCGGCATCGCGGAATACGAGGGCGCAGTTGAGCGAGCCCTCAAGACCGCTAGCAAGCTTGTTGCCGAAGCTCGAGCTACCCTGAACCTTCTCAGCGACTCAGAATCACGCACCGCGCTGGAGGATATCACCCTCTACGTAGATCAACTTTTGAAAAGCTGCCGATAGTTCCTTTTCAAAAGAGTGATCCCGTCTTAGCGTCCCGCCATGGACGACATCAAGATCACCATTCACACCTCAAAGGGAGACATCAACGTCACCCTCTTCCCCGACGACGCACCAGTCACCGTCACCTCCTTCCTGCACCTCGCATCAACGAATTTCTATGACGGCCTGAAATTCCACCGCGTCATCCCGAACTTCATGATCCAGGGAGGCTGCCCACTCGGATCTGGCACCGGAAACCCCGGCTACAAGTTCGAGTGCGAGTGCAAGCCGAACCGCCGCCACGACAAAGCAGGAATGCTCTCCATGGCAAATGCGGGTCCTAACACGAACGGATCTCAGTTCTTCATCACCCACAACGCGACTCCTCACCTCGATGGGAAGCACACCGTCTTCGGTGAAACAACAGAAGGCCAAGACGTCATCAATGCGGTCAAAGGCGGCGACACGATCAAGTCCATCACCATCCACGGCTCGACCGAGGAACTCTTCACCGCAAACCAGTCACGCATCGATGACTGGAAGAAGGCCTAAGCTCTAACATATTTCAAAAGACCCGGAGGAGAGATCCTGCGGGTCTTTTTTTTACTCTTCTAGGTAGGCGTCGATCCCCCGCACCATCTGATTCCACAGAATGGCCTCAGCAAGAGCTCGCTCCACGTTCTTAAGAATCGCCTCCTCCTTTTCGGTCTCCGCTTCCAATGGCTTACCAAAAATAAGCGATGACCATTCTGGGCGAACCCTGAGAAGATCTCTTTTTAGCAGAGCCCCCCCAAAGTCTTTCTCAAAGCGCTTTCGAGACCCTTTATCTCGAAGCATCTCTTTGAGCACCTTGCCTTCCGCCGCTGCCTTCTGAGCGGCTACCTCCATATTTTTAGCGAACAGTTTCTCAAAACGAGGCTCCTGAGGCGGCGGCTGCAAACGACCTACTAAGCGGTCTAACTTCCTTCCCTGCTTCGCAAAATGAAGACTCATATCGCCTTCTCTCCCCTCCTTCTTTGCAACTATCACGATCATATTGTGAAGAGCTGTTCTCAAAGATGACCGCCAAATCGGCACCTGTAAAAGGTTCACTCTCTTGGCATTCTGCAGGTTTTCCTCCTTTGGCAAAAGGAGCCTCACTTCTTCCTCACTTGGATTCAGCAAGATCCTCGTTGCAATCAAAGTGGTCGGTATGTCTTTATGGGACACAAATTCCTGTCGCTCTACCAAACCTGAGCTTTCAAGGATGGTAACTTCCCCTCGCTCATCTGATTGGAAAATGAGTCGGTCCCCCGTTCCTTTTCGGCCCTTCTTGAGATCTGAAAATATTGATGGGTTCCCGGCACTTCTGAAGCCAATGCCTTGGTTCACCCCTTCCGTGGTGCAACGAAACGTCGGCACAGAATTCCAACCAGTTTTGACTTCCCCTTCCTCAGTAAAAATTGTCACCCACGCACCTATTTCTTTCACCACTTCGTCAAGCTTCTCAAGCACCATGGCTTGTCCTCCCATATTCATCACGAACTGATCGACTCCCGCGTCTTTCCAGCTCTCCATCTTTGGGAGCTTTTTCTCCAGAAGTTTTACGGGCTCAGTCCTCACGATTACGGTCTCGGATTCTTTGTGATACCCGATCTGCATTTTGACCTCTAAGCCCTCTTCATTGGTCAGTAGCGCTTCCCAGATGTAGCCCTCAAGCGCAGCGTGATTTTTCTGGAGATCTGCGATGAACTCCTCCTCGGCCACGAGGCATCCCAAGCTCAGCAAAAATACGATGACACCTTTGATCATCCCAAAGACTAGGTAAGCGAACTCTGCATCGCAAGTTTCGAGGCCAGTCTCACCGCTTCATGCATGGAGGTCGAGCTCGCCTTTCCTTCCCAGGCGATATCAAAGGCAGTGCCGTGATCGACCGAGGTGCGCACGATAGGCAAACCGAGGGTGACATTGACTCCAAGATCAAAGGAGAGCGTCTTCAGCGGAATGAGACCTTGATCGTGATAGGTGCAGACGTAAGCATCGATCGTCTCACGCAGGCCCGGCAAGAAAGCGGTATCGGGGGAGAGCGGTCCCATGATATTGATCCCCTCAGCACGTGCCTTTTCCAGACAAGGAATGAGGAGTTCGATCTCCTCACGGCCGAAGAGCCCTCCCTCACCGGCATGAGGATTGAGGCCGGGCATCGCCAGCTGAGGCTCGCGTCCGCGGATCGCCTTCATCCCCTGATGGGTCAGACGAATGACCTCCATGATGCGCTCTTCGCAGAGCAAGTCAGGGACGTCCTTCAGCGCGACGTGCGTCGTCACGAGCGAGCAAGTGATCTCGCCCGAGGTCAGCATCATCGCGTGATTCGGAGCTTGGGTTTTCTCCACAAGATACTCGGTGTGGCCGGGGTAGTTTTTCCCCGCAAGATCCCACGCCTCCTTGTTGATGGGATTGGTCACCACGCCCGAGAAGTCCCCCGCCATCGTGGCCTCCACCGCCGCTTCCAGACAAGCGAAGCCATGCGCGCCGGCCTCCGCTGAGACCTGACCGGGCTCAAGCGTCGCAGCAGTCGCGAGAGGCAGATCAATAACCGCCTCTTTTGAAAAAGGGATTTTCAAGGTCTCGGCAACCCGCGCAAGCAGATCGACACTCCCCAGCACGCGCAGGGGAATTTCCTGAGCAAGCGGCGAGTTCAAAAGCTCCAGAGCAAGCTCGGGCCCGACCCCTGCTGGGTCTCCTTGGGTCACAATGAGTGGCTTCACGTGCGCACTGTAATCGCTCTTGAGAAAAAATCAGTTGCGGATTTGTTGCATGCAAACATTATTCCCCCGTGAGCATTGCAGATCGAAGTTCTAAGCGCGCCCATGGGCGCAAGATTGAAGGGATTGCAGCCTGCCTTTTGCCCTATGAGACGAATGGCGAGATTGCGAAAGACGCTTTTCAAGAGTCGGTGCGCCGGACAGAAGCGGCGGGGCTGAAGTGTGCCGTAAATATGGACACGGGTTACGCCAACTACCTCACTGAGGACGAGCGGAATGAAGTCCTACGACTGACGCGAGAAGCACTGGGACCCGAGAAGCCCTTCGTGGCAGGAGTTTTTGTGGAGGGCCTTGAGGGCGATCTCGTGGAGCTTTACCGCAAGGGCGCGGATGCCATCGCGGAGGTCGGAGGCACGCCCATTCTTTTTCAAACGACGCGCTTCCACGACTGGGCCGCGAGCGAGATCGTGGCTCTTTATGCCGAGGTCTGCGCGCCTTACGAATCGGTCTTGGGCTTTGAGCTGGGCAAGATGTTTGCGCCCAATGGCATGATCTACTCCGAGGAGGTCATCGCGGGACTGATGGGGATTCCATCGCTGAAGGGGATCAAGCATTCGTCGCTCAGCCGCGGTGAGGAACTCAAGCGACTCGCGCTGCGCGATGAGCTGCGTCCTGACTTTAAGATCTACACCGGAAATGATCTCGGGATCGATATGATCGAATATGGCTCCGACTACCTCTTGGGGCTGGCGGCATTTTGCCCAGAGAAATTTGCAGAACGAGATCGCATGTGGGAAGACGGAGATGAGGGGTATTTTGAGCTCAATGACGCACTGCAATATCTCGGCAACGTCGCCTTCCGTCCCGCCGTTCCGGCTTACAAGCACAGCTGCGCGGTCTTCCAGCATCTCTTGGGGCGCATCCCGAGTTCAGAGCCGCATCCAAAGTGTCCGCGTCGCCCCGAGTGGGAGTCCGAGATGCTCGCTGATTGCGTGGCGCGCTTGGGTTACGAGAGTTAAGAAATGGCAGCCGGAGGTGACAGCGTGACGATGGCAGCGATTGCCGAGCGGGCCGGGGTTTCCAAGGCCACGGTCTCGCGCGCCCTTGCGGGGTCGTCATTGATTGGTCAGCAAGTCCGGAGCGAGGTGGAAAAGGCAGCCCGTGAGATGGGTTACGTCCGCCGCACCGTGAAGCGACACGGTGAGCGCAGCATCCTGACGGTGAAGCTCGTCCTTCCGCCAGAGGGGAATCGGACGGCACGACTTTTCTACAGCTTAAATGATCTCGTAGAGGGAATCCGGAGCGGACTCAGCCCCGCAGGAGTCAACCTGATCGTGGAAAGCGGCGGTGCAACCTTCACCCCCTTTCCTCACAAGAAAGGCGGAGAGATCGAGGCTTTCATCTTCGCCTTTCATCGGCCTTCAGCCCCGGTGCTCGGTGAGATCAAGAAGGCGGGCTCGCGCGCCGTAATTCTGAATCGCGTGGCTTCCGGAGTGTCACAAGTGGTGAGCAATCACGCGGACGCGATGACGCAGATTGCAGATCACCTTTCCAACCTCGGAGTGATCGGCGATTGCTGCTTCGTCGGCTACGGCGGGATCGATGATGTCGTCAAGCCCCGCCGCGAGGGGTTCGCCAAGGCTTGCGAAGCACGAAACATTTCTTTCTCACTCAGCGATGATGTCTGGATGCTCGACCTTCCAGAGAGCCTCAGCGCAGAGGAGCTCAAAGCACGTTATGAGAGCGGGACGCGCACCTTTGTGGGAGTCAATGACGTCATCGGTTCCCTACTCGTGCAACATGCACGCGAAGCCGGGCTGCGAGTTCCACAGGACGTCCGCGTGACCGGCTGCGATAATGCCCCGATTCGCGGAATCACAGTCCCCCTGCTGACGACCGTGGATCTCTCGATGCGCCAGATCGCAGAGGAAGCAGGACGGAGTATTTATTTAAATATCGTCGAGGGCGTCGAGCGGAAGCAAGCGATCTTCGTAAAAGGAACCCTTCTCCCCGGAAAAAGCACATGAGTTACCAAGATCTTGCCATCCACACTTTTACAACCAAGCCGTGGTCGCTTTCGGAATGTATCGAGGGCTACGCCAAGCGCGGCATCGGCGGAATTTCCATCTGGCGCGAGACGCTTGAAGGTGAGGATCTCTGCACCGTGAGCCAGCACCTGACGGATGCCGGGTTAAAAGGCGTCTCACTCGTGCGCGGGGGATTTTTCACCGGAGAGACAGCGCAGAAACGTGCTGCTGCTTTAGAAGAAAACCGCCAAGCGCTTAAGGAAGCCGCGATGCTGGAACTGCCGAGCCTCGTGCTCGTCTGCGGGGCCACCGTCGGCCAGACGCCGAAAGAGAATTACAATCAGATCCGCGATGGCATCGGCGCGCTTGCCGATGAAGCAGAGGCGATGGGCGTGCGCTTGCTCGTCGAACCACTCCACCCCATTTATGCCGGTGACCGCTCCGCCATTTCCTCACTCAAGATCGCGAACGAGCTCTGCGCCGAGTTGAACCATCCCAATGTCGGGATCGCCCTCGACGTCTACCACGTCTGGTGGGAGCACGATCTCGCTGAGCAGATCGAGCGCGCCTCGCAAAACGGCTGGCTCGACAGCTACCACATCTGTGACTTCAAGCCGGACCAGAGCGATATTCTGTTAGATCGCGGCATCATGGGAGAGGGCTGCGTGCAGCTCGGCCACATCGACAAGCTGATGACCGAGGCGGGCTTCGAGGGCTTCCGTGAGGTGGAGATCTTTTCCTCCAAGTGGTGGGCACGGGACCAAGACGAATTTCTCGACACTATTTTACATTCATACGACCAAATTTACCGAAAAAAATCATGAGCACTCAAACGATAGGCATCATTTTAAACGGCGTCACCGGACGCATGGGCACCAACCAGCACCTCGTGCGCTCCATCCTCGCGATCCGTGAGCAAGGCGGTGTCAAACTCGATGACGGCACCATCCTCATGCCAGACCCGATCCTCACCGGACGGAATGAAGCAAAGCTCGCCGCTCTCGCGAAAGAACACGGCGTGGAAAAGTGGTCCACCGATATCGATGCGGTGCTCGCTGATGACTTCTACCAAATTTTCTTCGACGCCTCAGGCACGCCCTACCGCATCGGCTTCTTAGAAAAGGCCATCGCTGCCGGAAAGCACATCTACTGCGAAAAACCCACCGCAGTTGCCTCCTCTGAGGCCTACCGCATCGCTGAGGTCGCAGAAGCGGCTGGGGTAAAAAATGGCACCGTCCAGGACAAGCTCTGGCTCCCAGGAATCCTCGCCTTTAAAAAGCTCAAAGAAGAAGGCTTCTTCGGCGAGATCCTCTCCGTGCGCGGTGAGTTCGGCTACTGGGTCTTCAGCGGCCATGACGAATCGCAACCCGCCCAGCGCCCGAGCTGGAACTACCGGAATGAAGACGGCGGTGGCATCATCATCGATATGCACTGCCACTGGCGCTACGTCGTCGATAACCTCTTTGGTGAAATCACCGATGTCTTCACCCACGCCTCGACGCACCTCCCCGAGCGCATCAGCGAAGACGGCAAGCCCTACAAGTGCACCGCTGATGACGCGGCCTACGCCCTCTTTAAAACAAAAAGTGGCGTCATTTGCCAATTCAACTCCTCTTGGGATGTGCGCGTCCGCCGTGATGACCTCCTCACCATGCAGGTCGATGGAACAAAAGGCAGCGCCATCGTGGGCCTCCGCAAATGCTGGGCTCAGAGCCTCGAGGACACCCCGCGGCCGGTCTGGAATCCTGACGTCGATAGCCCCATCGATTACAATGCCAACTGGAAAGTCGTGGACCCCGGTCCCTGCGAAAACGCCTTCAAAGTGCAGTGGGAACTCTTCCTCAAGCACGTCGCCCGCGACGAGCCTTTCCCCTGGTCTCTGCGTGAAGGAGCCAAGGGTGTCGACCTCGCTGAAAAGTCATGGAAAAGTCATAATGAAGGCCGCTGGGTAAAACTCTAACTTAATTGGGCTTGTGCCTCTTGCAAAAGTTCGCTGATCTTCTCCTAGCACTTTATGGAAACACGCGTTCACATCCCCGATAACGAAAAGCCCTCTACCATCGCCGCCGTCGTCACCTCTCTTCAAGAGGCGGGACTCAAAGCCGTGCATGACAAAAAAGACTGGGGCGACTGGATCAATCTCGAAGGAAAAAAGACCGTCATCAGCATCGAGTCTGATAACGGCAAGACATCCTCCGCGACCATCGAATATGCTGAAGGCGAGGACGACGCTCTCGAAATCCCCATCATCACCGCCTTCCGTGACCTCGGCTGGTATGGCACTGATGAGGATGGCGAGTATCGTCTCTAGGTGAAGCTGGCTTGATCTTGGCATGCTACCCGCTAAGAAGGTAGTAGATGCACAATCCCTTTCCAGAGAAGACCCTCGTCCTGACTGACCTCGACGGGACGCTTCTGGACCATGATAACTACCGGCCCGATGAAGCCCTCCCCCTGCTCAAGCGTCTCGGGGAGCTTGCCATCCCCGTCATTGCCAACACCAGCAAGACCCGCGCGGAGTGGCTTGCGATGCGCGCTGATTTTTCAAACGAAGCCGCCTTTGTCATCGAGAACGGCTCGGCCATCTTCTTCCCAGACGGTAAATCCCTCGTCCTCGGCAGCACCAGAGATGAGATCAATGCTGTCCTCGATGAACTTCGGACCCAGTATCGCTTTGAGACCTTCCTCGATCTCGGCCTCAGCGGAATCATTTCCACCACCGGACTGCCTGAGGCCGGTGCCAAACTCGCGAGCGAGCGCGAATTCAGCGAGCCCCTCGTCTGGCTGGATGATGATCAAAAAAAGGCCTCCTTTTGCGAAGAAATCGCCCGCCGCGGCCTCGTCACCCTAGAGGGCGGACGCTTCCTCCACGTCCTAGGCAAGACCGATAAAGGCCGCGCCCTTTCCATCCTCCGTGAGCATTACGATGCAGAATGCATCATCGCCTTGGGTGATAGTCCGAATGACATCGCGATGCTCGAACAGGCCGACATCGCCTGCGTCATCGCGACGAATCGCCCTGACCCACTCACAGTCAGCGCCCCACGCGTCCTCCGCAGCACCCAGCATGGCCCCTCCGGCTGGGCCGAGCTCATGACCCCCCTCCTTGACGAAATTTTCTAAACACACACACTTTTAAGACATGGCAGATTTTCACCAAAATGGCGTCATCGCGACCCTCCACAAGCTCACCGATCGCCCGATCGAAGAAATGGAAGCGGAACTCCTCAAGTTCTCAAAGAAGCGCCCCATGGCACTCATCCTTCCCTCGCTCTTCTCCGAGCTCGAGGGCGAGGCGCTTCCACACATCGTCGAGGAATTAAAAAAGGTCCCCTACCTTGGCGAAATCACCATCGGCCTCGATCGCGCGAGCGAGGACGAATACCGACACGCCCTCAAGTTCTTCGGCGGCCTCCCACAGCACCACCGCGTCCTCTGGAATGACGGCCCCCGCCTCCTAGCGCTCGATGCCGAGCTCAAGGAACACGGACTCGCTCCCACCGAATTAGGAAAGGGTCGCAACGTCTGGTATTGCCTCGGCTACACCCTCGCTCGGGATGAAGCAGAAGCGATCGCCCTGCACGATTGTGACATCACGACCTACGATCGCAGCCTCCTCGCGCGCCTCATTTACCCCATGGCGCATCCCAATTTCAGCTACGAATATGCCAAGGGCTACTACCCCCGCGTCGCCGATGGGAAGCTCAATGGCCGCGTCACCCGCCTCCTCGTCACCCCCCTTCTGCGCTCGCTCGAGCAGGTCCTCGGACCGAACGAATACCTCTCCTTCCTAGATGGCTTCCGCTACCCTCTCGCGGGTGAATTTTCCTTCCGCCGCGATGTCATCCCTGACATCCGCCTCCCGAGCGACTGGGGCCTTGAGGTGGGCATCCTTTCCGAAATGTATCGCAACTACTCCTCGAACAAAGTCTGCCAAGTAGACATCGCGGACCGCTACGACCATAAGCACCAGATCGTCTCTGCGGAAGACTCCACGAAGGGACTTTCAAAAATGTCGATCGACATCTGTAAGCTCATCTTCCGCAAGCTCGCGACCGAGGGCGAGGTTCTCAACAAACCCTTCTTCCGCGCAGTGAAAGCGGCCTACTTCCGCAACGCACTGGACTTCGTCGAGCGCTACAAGAACGACGCAGTGATGAATGGCCTCCGTGTCGATGTCCACGCTGAAGAGGACGCCGTAGAACTCTTCGCGCAGAACATTATCACCGCCGGCAAAACCTTCCTCGACTCACCGAATGAGCGTCCTTTCATCCCCAGCTGGAATCGCGTCGTCAGCGCCGTCCCTGATATTTTCCCCCGCCTCGTCGAGGCTGTCGAAGCAGACCAAGCCGAGTTCTCTAAGTAAACAATGAGCCCCCTCGAGAACCTCCTCGAAAAAGTCACCCGCCACCTCACCGCCATCTACGGCGAGGGCGATCACGAGGCGCTCCGCGACTCACTCGTGGATGCGATGCAGCTACGTGAGCACTTCTACCACCCCGTCCCTTACGCCAATCACTGGTCAGAAAAAACAGTCACCCTCATCACCTACGGCGATAGCATCCTCAGTGAAGAAAGGCCGCTCGTCGTCTTAAAGAAGTTCGTCGATGAGCACCTCGCGGGAACCATCGACACCGTCCACATCCTGCCCTATTTCCCGTGGACGGCAGACGATGGCTTCGCGGTCTCAGACTACCTCAGCGTCAACCCGCCCCTCGGCGACTGGAGCGATATCGAAGCCATCTCGGCAGACTACCGACTCATGTCCGATCTTGTAGTGAATCACTGCTCGGCCTCCCACGAGTGGTTCCGCCAATACGAGCGTGGAGAAGAGCCCGGAGCTTCCTTTTTTATCGAAGCCTCTCCCTGCGATGACCTCTCCGCCGTCACCCGCCCTCGCACCACTCCTCTCCTGCGGCCCACCGGCGATAAACACGTCTGGTGCACCTTCGGCCATGATCAGGCCGACCTCAATTTCGCCGAACCGCGCCTTCTCATCGAGCTCGTAAAAATCATCCGCGCCCACCTCGACCACGGCGTCTCGACCTTCCGGCTCGACGCCATCGCCTTCGCTTGGAAAGAGATCGGCACCAGCTGCATCAACCTCCCTCAGACCCACGAGCTCGTCCGTCTCTTCCGCACCCTCATCGAGCACGTCAAGCCAGACGCCGTCCTCATCACTGAGACGAACGTCCCGAACCGCGAGAACCTCTCCTACTTCGGAAACTTCAATGAGGCCCACAGCATTTATAATTTCTCCCTCCCGCCGCTCCTCCTCCACGGACTCACCACGGGATCCTGCCTCTACCTCCGCCGCTGGCTCATGAGCATGCCGCCCGCCATGCCGGGGACCACTTACTTTAACTTCCTCGCCTCGCACGATGGCATCGGCCTGCGCCCCGCCGAGGGCCTTCTGACCGACGAGCAAATCGATGAGCTCGTCGACACGATGAAGGAAAATGGTGGCTTCGTCTCCGGTCGCACCCTGCCTGATGGCTCGGTCCGTCCCTACGAGATCAACATCAGCCTCTACGACGCCTTCGGCGGAAATGAAGATCGCTTTCTCTGCGCTCACACCATTCTCCTCGCGCTCGAAGGCATGCCTGCGCTCTACATCCACAGCCTGCTCGGCACGCGGAATGACTACGCCAAAGCCGAGGCCTCCGGCCACAACCGCCACATCAATCGCCACCAATGGAATCTCAGCACGCTCGAGACCGCCTTAGCTGATCCGCAGAACCCGCACGCACGCACTCTTTCTAAACTGAAGGAGCTCATCAAGATCCGCACCGAGCAGCCCGCCTTCCACCCGAATGCCACCCAGTTCACCCTCCACATGGGCGATGAAATCTTCGGCTTCTGGCGTCAGTCGCTCGACCGCGGCCAGAATATTTTCTGCCTCCACAACATCACCGGCATCGCACAGACCATCCCACTCGGCAGCGTGAATCTCGTCGCCACTGATGACTGGATGGACCTCCTCTCCGGAGAAGATCTCGCCACTGACGCCACCGAGCTCACCTTCACCCCCTACCAATCGATGTGGCTCGCCAGCAAACCGAAATTCCTCCCCTACTAAAATGAAAGTCCTCATCGCCTGCGATAAATTCAAAGGCTCCCTCAGCGCCATCGAAGCCTGCGAGGCCATCGCCGCCGGGCTCCCGCAGCACGAGTGCGAGCTCTGCCCCATCGCCGATGGCGGGGAAGGCTTTGTCCAAGCGATCCTAGGGAGCACTTCTGGAAAAAAGGTCATGGCGCAGTGCCGCGACGCCCTCGGCCGCGAGGTCGCTGCCGAATATGCCCTCCTCGCCGATGGCTCCGCCGTCATCGAGATGTCCGCTGCGAGCGGCCTCTGGCGCATCGAGGAGGGAGAACGTGATCCTCTTTTCAGTAACACCTACGGCACCGGTCAGCTCATGCGCCACGCCATTGAGCAAAAGGGAGCCACCCGCCTCCTCATCGGCATCGGTGGATCTGCCACAAACGATGGCGGAGTCGGCATGGCCGAGGCCCTCGGGGTCACTTTTAAAAATGCCGAGGGCAAAGCCATCCTCGCCGTGCCCGCCACCTTCGATGAGATTACCAGTATCGACCTCTCCGGCCTCATCGACCTCCCGCCCATCACCGTCGCCTGTGATGTCACCAACCCGCTCCTCGGACCCAGCGGAGCGACCGCCATCTTCGGCCCCCAGAAGGGCGCTCAGCCAGACCACCTTCCCCAGCTCGAAACCGCCCTCGCCCACCTCACCACTCTCTGCGATTGCGAGCCCGACTTCCCCGGAGCCGGAGCAGCAGGCGGACTCGGCTTCGGCCTCCGCCATTTCTGCGGAGCAGAACTCGTCAGCGGATTTGATCTCGTCGCCCAAGCCCTTCACCTCGCGGAAAAAATCGCCGCCGCAGACCTCATCATCACCGGTGAAGGCTCCCTAGACTCCCAATCACTTGATGGCAAAGGCCCCACCGGCATCGCCAAACTCGCCCGCGCGGCCGGGAAAAAGGTCATCGGCATCGCCGGCCACGTCAGCGCCGAAGCTCGCCCGCTTTTTGACCAAGCCCATGCCCTCAGCAGTCTCGAACTGCCGCTAGAGACCCTCATGAAAGAGGCAGGCCCCCTGCTCACCAAAATGGTGCAGCGCGAACTTCATTAAGAAGTGCTTATTCTACAGTAGGAGCGCTCCCCCTTAGATCACTTTTGGCTTGCGGAGCCAGACTCGTCGACTAACTTGCATAAAGTTGCATTGATATTGCAAATTGATGCAATAACACACTTCCACCGCACACTAGTTATGAAACTCACTTCCCTATCCTATCTGGCCATCGCGCTTGCGGCCGCTCCCCTGGTAAGTTCCTCTCAAATCATCGACGCAGATTTTGAAGCGGCAGACGGAGCTGCTTGGACTACCGATTTCGGCTTCGGAACCGGAGCTTTCAACTTCACTTTTCCTGCGTCAGGAGGCAACCCCGGAGGCCACGCTGTCATGGATAGCACAGATTACGTAGGTGGCTTTGGTGTTCTCGTCACAAATAGCGGAGATGCAATTCTTCTCTCAGATCTCGGACTCACCGCAGGAGAGTCCTATCTCTTCACGCAGGATATGAAGATCTTCGAAGGCCCCAATCTCGGAGGCTTCAAGATCGATTTCTTCGAAGACGTGAGCAACAACATACCAGACGCCGACACAGCCGACATCTATCCTAGCCTCATCGGCGATGGATCCACATGGGAGACCTACGAATTTCAAATCACCATTCCGGAAACTGCGGTTGCGGTGAAAATCGTCCCGCTTTGGGGACCGGAGTCGAGCGTTGGATATGACAATATCACTTTCAGCACGGATCCGATTGTAATCGGTGAAATCACCGAAATCCCAAATAGCAGCTTCGATCAAGGAGCCACCAAATGGGCTGGATTCGGTTTCAGTCACACGAGCTTCAGCTATCCTACGACTGGCGGTAATCCCGGCGCACACGCCGTCATGACAAACGACGATGTGTTCTTTCCAGATGATGATGACTTTGGTGTGATCATCTCGAATGGTGGCACCGCCATCCCTCTTGAGGGTCTCGGCCTCACCGCAGGCGAGACATACGTTTTCCAGCAAGACATGAAGCTTCTCAGTGGAAGCGATATCGGCGGCATAAAAGTAGAGTTTGAAGGAACGATCCCATTCAGCCCCGCCGAGGACATCCGAGTGCCCCTGATTGGTGACGGCTCTACTTGGGAAACTTACAGCTACCAAATCGCTATTCCCAGCGAGGCCACCGCACTCCAAGTAGTTCCAATCTGGGGACGCGAATCATCGGTCGCATTTGATAACATCACCTTTCTCCCCACTCCCATCCTCACACCACCAGTTCAAAACTTCGATTTTGAAGCTGGGGGAGCCAATTGGGCGTTCTTCGCTCAGTCGGACCAAGCCACCCCCACCACCCTTGACTATCCAGCCACCGGTGGAAATCCAGGAGGCTATGCAGAGATCAGCAACACCTCCGGGTGGGCTGTGCTTGTCTCAAACAATGCCGCCATCATCCCTATCGAAGAATTCGGCATCACTGAACAAGGAACCTTTGAATTCCAAATGGATATGAGAATCTTCTCCGGCTCGAGCCTCGGTGCCCTGAAAGTCGAATATTATGATGCGAGCGGCAGCCTCACTGGAGATACTGGAGATCTCTTTCCTCAGATGATCGGTGATGGCTCCACCTGGGAGACCTACACCTTTGATGTCTTTATCGGAAGCAGCACCGCTGGCCTCAAGGTTGTTCCAGTTGCAGGCAACGGCTCCACCGTCGGCTTTGACAACATCGCCACCCCAAGCCAGCTCGACGGCACCTTCGCCGGCTGGATCTCAGACTTCCCCGGCGTCGGCAGCCAGGATGGCTTCAACGATGACCCGGATGGCGACGGCCAGCCCAATGGAATCGAGAATTTCTTTGGCACTGATCCCTCGCTCAGCACCGAAGGATTCAGCGCCATGCGGTTCACCACTAACGTGCCTATCTTCATCGTCAGCCACCCACAAAACCCAGACCCAGTTCCTGCATCAACCAATGTGATCTACAAATGGTCGACCGACCTCGAGAACTTCTACTTAACAGGAGAAACAAATCCCGGTGGCACCAGCGTCAACCTCGAGGTCAATCAAAACAACCCAGTCGAGGGCACCACCTCAGTAGAAGCCGTTAGCTCAGGAACAACCCCAGAGCGCGTCTTCATCAGAGTCGAGATCGCACCCGCTCCCTAATTTCCGCAAAGGCAATCCAGCCAAAGACGACGACTCGAGTAATCGGGTCGTCGTTTTTTTGTGATCAGTTCCCATTCTTGACAGCTGTTATCATGAACACTTATAAGTCGGAGTGATTGCGAAGCTTTACAGTGCAGCCCTTCAAGGAGTCGATTCAGCAGAGGTCGAGGTTGAGGTGAGCTCCCGGGACTCGGAAAAGAGCGCCACCATTATCGTGGGTCTCCCCGATGCTGCAGTTCGCGAGAGTGCGCAGCGGGTCACGACCGCTCTCACTGCCTCGGCCCTCCCCTTCGGCTACGGCATTCAGACGGTGAACTTGGCCCCAGCGGATTTGAAAAAGGAGGGCCCATCTTTTGATCTCCCGATCGCCCTTGCCATGACCGCCTGCGCGCAAGACTTCGATCTTTCCCAACTCACGAACGACCTTCTCATCGTGGGAGAGCTCGCACTCGATGGCACCCTTCGCCCGGTGAAAGGAGCCCTTTCCATCGCGCTCGGCGCAAAAGAACGGGGCCGCCGCCGCGTGCTCGTCCCTAAGCCCAATGCTCGCGAAGCCGCCATGGTGAGCGGCATTGAGGTCTACGGCATCGAAAATCTCCACGAAGCGTGGAAGTTCGTCAGCGGAGAAAAGACCCTCGCTCCCGAGCCCAAACCCGCCTTGCGGACAGTCGTTCGCGATGACGGGTCGCCCGATCTCGATGAGGTGAAAGGACAGCACAGCGTCAAGCGCGCCCTCGAAATCGCCGCCGCTGGTGGCCATAATATTCTCATGGTCGGCCCTCCCGGCACCGGCAAATCAATGCTCGCGAAGCGCATGGCCACCATCATGCCCGATCTCAGTGAGGATGAAGCCATCGAGACGACCCGCATTCACTCGGTAGCCGGACTTCTCGATGCCCGCCAAGGGCTCGTCATGCAGCGCCCCTTCCGTGCACCTCACCATACCATTTCGGACGCAGGACTTTTAGGTGGAGGGACGAACCCCGGACCAGGTGAGATTTCGCTCGCGCATAATGGGGTCCTTTTTCTCGATGAACTCCCAGAGTTCCGCCGCTCGACTTTAGAAGTTCTGAGACAGCCACTGGAAGATGGCAATGTGACCATCTCACGTGCAGCAGGCTCCCTGACCTTTTCATCAAAAGTTCTCCTTGTTGCGTCCCTAAACCCCTGCCCCTGCGGATTCTTCGGAGATTCAAAAAGAGACTGTCGATGTAGCCCGAGGCAAGTTGAGCAATATCGACAGAAGATTTCAGGTCCTCTTTTAGATCGCATCGATCTCCATGTAGAAGTCCCTCTCATCGATTTCAAGCAGCTCTCCTCCAACGAACAAAGTGAGTCCTCAGCCACCGTCCGCGAGCGGGTCATGAGCTGCCGCGCGCTGCAAGAAGAACGCTTTTCCACAATCCCCGGCACCCGCACCAATAGCGACATGGGACCAAAAGTCATGCGGGCGCACTGCGAGATCGATGCCAGCTGCTCGCAGCTCATGGAACAGGCGATGGAGCAGCTCGGCTTCTCCGCCCGAGCCCACGATCGCATCTTAAAAGTCTCCCGCACCATCGCCGATCTCGCAGGGCTCGAGACGCTCACTGCGGATCACGTGCTAGAAGCGATTCAGTATCGCAGCTTAGACCGGAAGCTCAGTTTCTCATGAAGGAAGGATTGATCAAAGGAGAAGATGGCAAAGTCCGCTGCTGGTGGCCTGCTCACCACGAGGACTACCTCCGCTATCACGACGAGGAATGGGGACATCATGTCACGAGTGACACCCGCCTCTTTGAGAAGATCTGTCTCGAAGGATTTCAGGCAGGGCTCAGCTGGCTCACGATCCTGCGGAAGCGGGAGAATTTCCGAGCAGGATTTGCGGGATTCGATTTTGAAAAGGTCGCCGCCTTTGATGAAAAAGATGTCGAGCGGCTCGTGCAAGATGCTGGGATCGTCAGGCATCGCGGGAAGATTCTCTCGACGATCAACAACGCGAAGCGAGCGAGCGAGCTGAAGAAAGAGTTCGGCAGCCTCTACGATTACTTCCAGCAATATCGCCCCGAGGTGAGACCGAAAAAATGCGACTTCGCGACGCTGAGCCAGATCACAAAGACCGATGAGTCCACCGCGATGAGTAAGGATCTCAAAAAACGAGGCTGGAGCTTCGTAGGGCCGACGACCTGCTATGCCTTCATGCAAGCAATGGGCCTCGTGAATGACCACATCGAGGGCTGCTTTAAGCGAGAAAATCTTGGCCCGTAGCCGAAAGCTGCGCTGCGGGGCATATCGTCCCGCTGAACTTCTTACCCCTTGGGCCCAAAATCGACTCCACCTTTTTCGGGATCAATCATAAATGGCTCTCCCGTCTTGGGATTTACCGGAACCTCCGGAAGAAAATCGGGGACCAAGTCGGCGAGCTCATTTACCGTAACTCCTGCGGCGGCAGCTTGTTGCATCGCGCTGTGGGTGATGAGCTCGCGGCGTGAGTGCTCGGCTCTTACCGGTTGACGGCTTGCCCCTTTGAGTATTGAGGCGAGAAACGGTTCTAGTAATAGCGCTCGGCTCTCGGACACTCCTTGTTCCAAAATTTTAAATTCAAAATCTG
>JALZWA010000133.1 GCA_023299815.1 Akkermansiaceae bacterium | reverse complement strand
AATCTGTTCGAGCGACACGGCGCTCAAAGGCTAACTCTTTTCCTTAACAAACACCAACACCCTAAGCGGGCATCTTTTCCCCATCGACCCAAGCGAGCACAAGGAACTCAATTCAGAACGAAAAAAGTGAGAGCAGTCCCCTTGCCGACTCGTATCAGATCGGTAAGATTCTCTCACATGATTCGTCCCCGCCTCGCGCTCCCCTTTCTCATCCTCGCCCTCACTGGTTGCGAGGCTCTTAAGGGACCGCAGGCTGTCAGCACCTCAAAGATTGATGCGCCCGCTGCTTTCTCCGAGGCACGCTCCGGACAGAATGCCAAGATCAGCACCGGCTGGCTCCGCGAATTCGGCGACTCACGCATGACCTCCCTCGTGAATGAAGCCCTGAAGCACAATCTCGACCTCAAGGCCGCAGGCTACCGGCTCAAGGCCGCAAAAGAAGGCACCATCATCGGTGGCGCGGCTCGTAAACCCACCGTGAGCGCCTCCACCGGCTACCGCCGCAGCGGGGGTGAAAATGTTTCCTCCTCAGAAAGCTACTCCCTTTCTCTCAATGCCAGCTGGGAGCCAGACCTCTGGGGCCGACTCCGCAATATCGATCTCGCGAGCCGGGCCGACTACGCCGCATCCGTCGCAGACTACCGCGGCGCCCGCCTTTCTCTCGCCGCCAACACCGCACGCGCTTGGTGTAATCTCGTGACCGCCGAACGCCAGCTCGACCTCGCCGAACGCACCGTCCTCTCCTACGAGAAAGCCCTCCCCGTCGTCGAGCGCCGCTACCGCGCCCAGACTCTGCGCGCCGTCGACGTCCAGTTTGCCCGGAACAACGTCGCCAACGCCGAGCGCACCCTGCGGAGCCGAAAGCTCAATCGCGATGACGCCGCCCGCTCCCTCGAGGTCCTCCTCGGCCGCTACCCCTCTGCCACCATCGTCTCCTCCTCGACCCTTCCTACTCTTAGGAAGGACATCCCCACCGGGCTCCCCTCCGGACTCCTCGCCCGCCGCCCCGATCTCCAAGCCGCCCGCGCCGACCTCTTCGCCTCCGCCCAGCGAGCTGAATCTTCACGAAAAGACCTCCTCCCCTCGCTCAACCTCAGCGGAAGTCTTTCAAATGGCGAGAGCACCATCCGCCGCGCCTTTGATCCCAACTTCCTCGTCTACTCCGTCGCCGCCTCCCTCGCCCAGACCATCTATCGCGGCGGAGCGCTCTCAGCCCAGACTCACGCAGCCCTGGAGCGGAACCGCGCTGAGATCAGCGACTACGCCAGCACCGCCCTTTTCGCCTTCCGTGAAGTCGAATCCGCCATCGGGGCCGACCACTCACTCCGCGAGCAAGAAACCTTCCTAGAGACAGAAGTGGAACAGTCCAACCGTGCTGAAAAGCGGGCACTGAATGACATCACTCTCGGGATCGACGGCGCCTCCTTCCTCGAATATCTCGAAGCCCAGCGCCGCGCCGAGAGTGCCCGCGCCGCGCTCATCAGCCTGCGCAATCTCAGGCTGCAAAACCGGATCGATCTCCACCTCGCGCTCGGTGGTGACTTTTCCACTCAGGAAAAATAATTCAAATTTCCGGGAATAAATAACTCCTAGGCAGATCCGCCACCCCTGTGATTAAGTCTCAACAGTGCAGAGAAGTTCTTTCTCCGCGCTCAATCATTAGAATTATGAAAACCACTACCACCATGCTGGCTGCCTTCGCAGTCATGATCGGCGGCGCCCTTGCGGCTCCAGCTGTGATCGGTGCAGCCACGACTATCGAAGTCGTCGCAGCCGATGAAAAAACCGTCACTCTTGACGTATCAGGCCTTAAATGAGCGGGCGGTTGCCCTAAGAAAGTGCAGGCTGCACTTTCAAGCGTCAAAGGAGTCTCAAAGGTAACTGTCGGACCAAAAGTCGGCACCAATGCTGAAACGGTTGTCGTCGCAGATGACACCGTGAAGGTCAAAGCTCTGATCAAAGCCCTCAAAAAGGCAGGATTCGGTGCGACCGAGAAAGCAGAAGCTGCCTAAGCTCCTCTCTTAGATTTGCAGAATCCCGATTCCGTCTCACGATGGATCGGGGTTTTTTCGTTCCGCTATAAAATCACTCTTTGGGGAACATGTCCCAATCATCGGAAGCCTGCTGCCGCATGAAGAAGAGAACTGACCCTTCGGCGCCGCCCCCTTCCTGCCCACTCCAGCCCATTGCCTGCCATTTTTTACTCTTTGAGAGAGTTTCCAGCGCAGCCATCGCCCTCTCTTTACTCGGAACCTTGAGCCTCGTTTTGCGGAAGCTGCCTTCATCCTGCAAGTATTTCACATAGTTCTCATACTGCTCGGCAACCCCTGCGAGAAAATACGAGCCCGAGAGAACAAAGAAGACCCCATCTTGCTCAACCAGGGGGAAATAAGGCAGCGAACCCGAACGATGCGCCTCTCTTGGAAGCATGAATAGCCATCCAAGCATAGGTCCACGGAGAGGAGCCGCCTTCTCTTCGAACAAAACTCTCGTCAGCCAAAACACCCTATTTTCGAGAGGAAGATCCCAGTGATCCATCTCTTCGGCAATCTTCCCCATCTTGCGCAATTCCCTCACACTCGCAGCCTCCCCCATTGCGACGTAGTGATTCACCGCGCGGGCCAAAGAAGCCGAGCTGAAATTCTCCGAAGTCAAAAAATCAGGCACATCCTTGGGCAAACGAACCGCGAGAGCCAGCAGTCTCTTCTCGCGCTTCTCTTGGTAGATTCTGCTTTCCTCGAGGCGAGTCTCTTTCTCAGCCGTAGTGGGACCGCAAGCACTCAAAAAAAGTGGCAGGAGCAAAAGAAGCGCTTTCATCACACCGAGCCTAATCGCTCGCTCCATTTTACACACTCCTAAATCCCACAAGCCGATTCAGCGCGCTGCTACTTCTTGAAAGCACTGATCGATTCCACCTCGAGCGCGAAAGCCCCCGGCTTTTTATCCGCTAAGATAATACCGACCTGCTCGATCATAGCTGGATCAAAGGCGGTCTTCAGCGCCATGCCACGCCAGCTCGCTTTGAGAGCGGAAAATGGAACCCGCACCGTGGTCCACGTCCCCCTCTCGGTCTTAAATTCTGATTGAAAAGAAATCGGAGATCTCCGGAACCTCTCATCGGTGGCGAGGCGGAGATTATAGGAGCGGCCATCGCCCTTCACCTTCAGCTCGAATCCTTGAAAATCCTCTAAATCCAAAAGTCCCACATCCATTCGAAGCGAAGAAAATCCGCCATTATTCTCCAGTGAAAGGGTGCCGCTGAAGAGGAGATTCCCATTCTCTGCCCGCTTCATCTTCCCCTGCGAGAGGCCACCCATCACCCCGTCATCTACGAT
>JALZWA010000132.1 GCA_023299815.1 Akkermansiaceae bacterium | reverse complement strand
ACGTCATCCTCTCCGGCAGCTCTCACGGCTCCACCACCGCAGCGCGCCTTGCGAAACACACCAAGGTCAGTCGCGTCGTCGCCTTCTGCGGACCTCGGGACCAACACCAGACCTGGCAAGCCCTTCCCTCTGCCACTCCGAAGAACCGCTACTTTGGATTCTCTCATGTCCTCGATGGAGGCTGGGAGGCCGATCACTACTGCCGCTCATGGGAGATGCTCGGCATGAACGACTACGGCCCCATCGTGAATGTCGAAAACGAGAAACCTCCCTATCAAAACACCCGCCGCCTCGTCACTGATTTCGATGTCGGCAGAGACGCGGGAAAGGCTCACGGAGCAGTCCTTCCGAAAAAATATTCTCCCAAGACAAAAGAAGGCGCCTTCACCCACGCAGCTGTATGGACATATCTCTTCACCCATCCGGTCGATCACGTGGGAGCGCCCATGCCGCCTGATGACTCCTGCCTGAAGGTGCATCCGCAGTAGATTGCCTTTGCATCTCGGCGAGCTTGGCTGAAGATCTCAGCCATCACCTCCCCACAGTCAGTCCGCGAGTTTGCCGAGCGCGTCCTTCTTTCCACCTCGCTAGAGGAGAAGCTCGCGCATGCACCGAATTCGCTCGTCATCGACCCGCCTCAGCGCGGTGGCTACCGCTCGCCGGATCTTCCGGGACGACCTTCTGAGCTGAGGCCTTTAAAAAAGCAATCAGGCAACCGCTTCCCCAGCGCCGAGCAACTGGAGAACGAGGAACAACGCGCCCTACTACTTCACTTTTTCGCGAACCACGAGCTCCTCGCCGTCGAGCTCATGGCCCTCGCCTTGCTCAAGTTCCCCGACGCGCCCGACGCCTTCCGCAAGGGCGTCCTCCACACTCTGCAAGAGGAGCAGAATCACACGCGCTGGTATATGCAGCGGATGAAGGAGTGCGGCATCACCTTCGGCGACATCCCCGTGAGCCCCATGATCTGGGAGCATATCGCCGATATGGACAGTCCGCTCGATTACGTCTCGCGCCTCTCGCTCACCTTCGAGCAAGCGAACTTGGATTATGCCAAGCACTACTCCGGCCTCCTCGCGCAAGCGGGCGACACGAAGAGCGCCAAGATCCTAGCCAAGGTCTACCACGATGAGATCGCCCACGTCGGCCACGGCCTGAAATGGCTGCGCCGGTGGAAAGAAAATGCCCAATCCGATTGGGACGCATGGCATAAGCGACTCCACATCCCCCTCTCGCCCATGCGGGCAAAAGGAATGGCTCCCTTCAATGAAGAAGGCCGAAGAAAAGCGGGGCTTGATGAAGAATTCATCACCTCGCTCAAGCGCTACCAATCCTCCCGCGGCCGTTCACCCGACCTCTGCTTTTTCAACCCCTTTGCCGAAGTTGAGCAAAGCAAACCCGGCTGGAACGCCCCCAAGAAATTAGAAAACCTCGCCGCCGATCTCGAACCCGCCTTCGCGCTCGCCGCCCCCACGCAAGACGACATCGTTCTCCTCCGCCGCCCAATCTCAGATCAGCACCGAGACCAGCTCGCGCGCTTCGGCCTCACCTTCCCAGAAGTCGGCCTCCTCTCCGAGATTGAGCAGATCAAAAAAGAGCGCAAATTCGGCTTCGTCCGCCCCTGGGCTAACAAATCTCCCCTGCTCTCGAAAACCGCCACCCGAGACCTCAGAGCGCGACTTCCCGAAGAACTTACACCCCTTCCTTCCGAAGTTTGCGAAAGGGACATCGCAGAATTCATCTCTCAACATCCTCACCAAAATTGGGTCGCTAAAGAACTCGATGGCGCCGCCGGACGTGGGCTCCATCGTTTCACAAAAGAAACCCTCCACGCACTCCCCAAGCGGCCTTTCCTCGTCGAGCCTTGGGTCGAAAAGATCCACGAATTCTCCTTCCTCCTCCACCGCAGCCCCGAGGCCGAGGGCGGGCTCCGCTTCCTCAGCATCGTCCACCAAGAAACCTCCGCCGATGGCCAATGGCAAAGCTCCGAGTCCCGCGCCAAGCACTCGCAGGGTCTCCCCTCAGATCAGGCGCAGCTTCTCAACCGCCACATCCTCCCCACCCTCAAGGAACAAGTTATCCCCGCACTGGAAAGCCTCCTCACCGAGCACGACTTCCTCGGCCCGCTCTGCCTCGACTCCTTCTTCTACCGCAGTGAAAATGGCGACCTCGCATGGCAACCCGTCGTCGAACTCAATGCCCGCTGGACCATGGGCCGCATCGCCCACCAGCTCCGTCTCAAGCTCACCCCACAAGGACGCGTGAAGCTCAGCACCTGCAGCCCCGAGGAGGCAAAAAAACTCACGCCTCCCCGAAAAGAAGGTCTCCATTTCCGCGAAGGCGCAATCGCCCTAGGCGACCCCAGCACTTCCGCAGCGCGGGTTCCCGTGATTCACATCTTCTAAGAAAGACGCACGCTCTGCTTCTTGCTCAGACGCAGAATCTGCCCCGCTTCGCCAGCGAAGACCGCTTGCGGGTCACTCAGCTTCTCGCCCTCAAGCTGCACCGCACCTGTCGTGATGAACTGCTTGCGGAGTTCGCCATTCGACTTCTCCATGCTGAAAGCTTCCTTGAAGACATAGGCGGCTACTTCCGTGATCGTCTTGCCATTCAGATCCGCCGCAGCCAGCTCAGGGAGATCGGCGGCATTGAGGTCACGTTTTGAAAAGCGGAGGTCCCAGTCCGCGCGCGCGGCCTCTCCGGCTGCGTCATCGTGGTAGCGGCTCACCAGCTTCTGCGCCAAGGCCTTCTTCGCCTCCATCGGATGACTCGAGGCATCACGCGCTTCACCGAGCAGGAGAAGGTAGTAGCGATCCATGAGATCGTCACTGACACTCATGAGCTTGCCATACATTTCACCCGGAGCCTCAGAGACGCCGATGTAGTTGTGCGAGCTCTTCGACATCTTCTTCACCCCATCGAGTCCCTCCAGAAGAGGCATGAGCATCACCACCTGCTGGGGCATCCCCTCCTCCTTCTGGAGATCACGGCCCACTAGGATATTGAAAAGTTGATCCGTCCCGCCGATCTCGACATCCGAGCGGACTTCCACCGAATCCCAGCCCTGCATAATAGGATACTGGATCTCATGAAGACGCACTTCCTGCCCCTTCGCCACCCGCTCTTTGAAATCCTCCCGCTGGAGCATCTGCTGCATCGTGACCCGGGCATTGAGCTTGAGGACTTCCTCGTAAGTCATGGTGCGGAACCACTCGCCATTGAAAACGACCTCCGTCTTCTCACGATCGAGGATCTTAAAAGCCTGCTCGGTGTAAGTCTCCGCATTCGCGAGGACTTCTTCACGAGTCAGCGGAGGGCGAGCTGTGCTGCGGCCGGTAGGATCACCCACTGTCGCCGTAAAATCACCGATGATGAGCACCGCCTGATGACCGAGTTCTTGGAACTGGCGCAATTTTTCCAAAGGAACCGTGTGCCCAAAGTGAATATCGGGCGCGGTAGGATCCACCCCCAGCTTGATGCGCAGCGGACGGCCTTCCTTCAGCTTCTCGGCAAGTTCCTTCTCGGAGAGCACCTTTGCGGTGCCACCGACGAGTTGGGCAAGGGCGTCATCATGACTCATAAGGGCTGGATACAAGCGGGACCAGCCACCGAGATCAAGCGCAGGCTCAAGTTTCCTCCTCCCAAAAAATCCGTGCCAATCTGTGCCCAATCAAAACGAGTCCATCAGGCAGGAAAAATCTGTGTCAAAAATCCCCTCTCTTCAACCAGCTCCCCATCCCATTCATCTGCGGTTCATTCCCCCTCTCCTCTTCGCTAAAATTCCCCTCGTCGTCCCAGCCCCACCCCCTCACTATTCACCACTCACAAGTCACCATTCTCATGAAATCCCTTCCTTGGCTCATCCTCCTCACCGGAGCCCTCCTCCTCTTCACTCTAAAAAGCGAAGAATCACAAACCCCACCCGCTGCCTGGAAGAAGCACACCATCGCTGACTACAAAAAAGGCAACATCACCGCGATCACCGCAGGCGATTACAACAAGGACGGCCAGATAGATGTCATCTCAAGCTACGCGGGCGAGGTCATCCTCTACACCGCGCCCGATTGGTCCCCCACCGTCATTCACCAGCTCGAGAAGAAGCGACAGAAAGCGATCTCCTCCGTGACCTTCGACATCGATCAAGATGGCGACCTCGACTGGCTCGGCGGCGATGCCCACGCCGGAGC
>JALZWA010000131.1 GCA_023299815.1 Akkermansiaceae bacterium | reverse complement strand
GCCCCTACCGAATCAGCTCGGTCATCAACAAAAACAAGAATCTACTGGCTACAAAAACGGGACCACTTCAGTGGATCGTTTCGCCTTCTGCAAGATTCATTGGAAAACAAGATCTGCGTCATTTATGATGAGGTAACTGAAAAACGGCATGATGATTTAGTTTTCCGAAATATCGAGAAGTCTGTAAACCCTTGTGTTCTGGTGGAATATATCTATGGGCTCGTGAAAGTGTAGTGACTCACCTAACAGTTCTTCGTCTAGTTAACTGTTCACCCTGTTAAAAAACATGACCTTATTATTTGAATGTCCGAGTTGTTTAGGAGTTCTCCGTCTTGAGAGCTGTCGTCAGTCAGGCCCCTGCCCGCAATGCGGTTCTGGGGTTTCCGTTGATGTAAATATCAGTGTTGCTACGAGCGACGTTGACTTAGAGCCCGCTGAGCAATCTTCTGCGTGGCGCTGTAGCGGTGTTCCGCACGGGAGTGCAAAGCTGAGGTTGAACTACGCAGGATTTGCCTAGTCAGGTCATCTTTTAGCCCTTCCCGACGGGAAGTGAGGTTGATGAAGTTTTAACGCAAAGAAAAAGCAGCGCTCCCTCTCAGGAGCGCCGCTTTTGGGTAAAGAGAAATACCTTTTAGCCCATGAGCTCAGGCCAGTCTTCGGTGTGGAAGAACTCGCCTTCAGGCTTATCGGTTCGCTCGTAGGTGTGTGCTCCGAAGAAGTCTCGCTGCGCTTGCAGGAGGTTCGCTGGGAGGCGCTCGGCGCGGTAGGCGTCGTAGTAAGCGAGTGATCCACCGAAGCTTGGAACAGGGATGCCGTTGGTTGCTGCGAGAGCTACGACTTCGCGCCAGTCCTGCTGACCTTCGTTGAGGATCTTCGTGAAGAAGTCCGCAAGCATGAGGTTGGTCGGTGGGGCGGCGGCGGTGTAGGCCTCGGTGATGCGGTTGAGGAAGCGTGCACGGATGATGCAGCCACCACGCCAGATTTTAGCGATCTCACCGAGGTTGAGTGCCCAGCCCTTGTCGTTACCAACCTTCGTGATGAGGTCGAGGCCTTGGGCGTAGGAGACGATCTTGGAAGCATAGAGCGCGTTGCGTACTTTCTTGACGAGGTCTTCTTTGCTCATGGTGAGATCAAAGTCCCAGTTGCTTGGTCCTTGGAGAATTCCAGAAGCGATCTTACGTTGGTCACGCATGGAGGAGAGGATGCGTGCCTCTACAGAACCAGCGATGGTGCTGAAGGGAACGGCTTGCTCGACAGAGCCCATGACGGTCCAGCGGCCGGTTCCTTTTTGGCCGGCTTTGTCCACGATGAGGTCGACGATGTCGGTGCCAGTCTCTGGGTCCTTTTGCTTGAGGATGTTTGCGGTGATCTCGATGAGGAAGGACTCAAGGTCGCCCTCGTTCCAGTCAGCGAAGATGGCTGCTTGCTCCTCGTTTGAGAAGCCAGCGGCTTTGAAAATATTGTATGCCTCACAGATGAGCTGCATGTCGCCATACTCGATGCCGTTGTGAACCATCTTGACGAAGTGGCCTGCGCCGCCTTCTCCGATGTGCACTACGCAGGGCTCGCCATCGACCTTAGCTGAGATTGATTCGAAAATAGGCTGCATAATTTCCCAGGTGGACTCAGGTCCGCCGGGCATGATGGAAGGGCCTTTGAGAGCGCCTTCTTCGCCACCGGAAACTCCAGCTCCGATGAAGCGGAAGCCTGCCTCGCCGACGTATTTGTCGCGACGCTCGGTGTCGGTGTAGAGTGAGTTGCCACCATCGATGATGATGTCACCTGGGTCGAGGAGTGGCATGAGGTCCTTGATGACGTAGTCAACTGGGGCACCTGCCTGAACCATAATCTGGATCTTGCGGGGGACGGCGAGAGATTGGACGAATCCTTCGAGAGTTTCCTCACCGATGAGATTGCGGCCTGGGTTCTCTGCGATGAAGTCAGTCATCTTAGAGGTGGTGCGGTTATAAACCGAAACCTGAAAGCCGCGGCTTTCTACATTGAGCACAAGATTCTGACCCATTACGGCCAGACCAATCAGTCCGAAATCACTTTTCTTTTCCATGGCGGTATCCCGCTTGTTGCGGGGGCCATTGCCTTAGCTCTCTGGCGGGGAAAAGGCAACCGGATTGTGTTAGACAACTCGGGGGGAGTTCTTGTCTTTTCTTAGGTGCGCAATCTCGGCTAGCCTTGCGGCGGATGATACTCACCGAACCCATTTATATTCACTTCCAGATTCCAGCAACTGATCCTCTCGCGCGGGAGGAGATTATGGGGAAGCTTGGTTTTTTACCAGATCACGTGGAGCTTTCATGGCGCTTGAAGGGGAATGTGTTTTCCGGGGGGAAGGGGGAGATGAGGGTGATTGATCTCACTTATGTGGAGGTCGAGCATGTGGAGTTGGTGAAAAAGTGGTTCAAGATCCGGAGAATCATTTTCAGGGTCTCTGATCCGAGGCTTCTGGGTGAGATCCCGGCAGCGGAGATGGGGAAGCTGACGATGAATATCGATGAGCGCTCGCGTGAGGAGGTGAAAAAGCTTCACGGGCTGATCGACTTTAAGCGGTCAATTTTTCTGCTCGATGAGCAGGAGAAGCGGCTGGCTTCGATGAGGGAAGACTAGTCTCCCTGCACCATGATGGTGACCATCCTAGTGTGAGGATCATTGCGGTGCTCAAAGAGGAAGAGCCCTTGCCAGGTTCCTAGCGTCATGCGGCCTTCGATGATGGGGATCACTTCGCTCGTGCGCGTGAGGACCATGCGGATGTGGGAAGGCATGTCATCCGGCCCCTCGTAGGTGTGGATGAAATAAGGAGTGTCTTCCGGAACGAGATGGTCGAAGAAGGCTTCGAGATCTGTGCGGGCACTAGGGTCCGCATTTTCCATGATGACCAAGCTGGCGCTGGTGTGCTGGACGAAGACGGTAATCGTGCCGGTCTGGATTCCGGACTCGGCGGCGATGGTGCTGACCTGGCGAGTGATCTCGTAGGTGCCCTTCCCAGAGGTGCGCAGGGAGAAACTAGCGGGATAGTTCGCCACGGCTATTCTCCGGTTTTCTTCGTCGGGGTCATGTTGTAGCTCGGGTGAGCTACGGGCGTGATTTTGAGATCAAGAATTTGGGTGCCACGGAGGACGCGTAAGTCAGTCTCCTGCCCGGCGAGGAGGTAGTAGAACGCATTGATCGCGGAGGAGTAGGTGGTGACCGGCCAGTCTCCGAGGCTTAATAGAACATCACCTTTTTTAAGGCCGACCTTTGCTGAAGGAGAGTCAGGGCGGACACCCTCAACAAGGGGGAGAGGGTTGAGATGATCGAGGTGAAGCCCGAGCCAGCAGCGCTTGAGTGTCTTGTGCGCACGATAGTCTGCTAAGTTTCTCACGATAGCTTCGATTGGCAGGGCATAGATCCCTGTGCCAAAGTCTGAAGTCGGTTGGTGAGCGAGTGCGACGAGCTTGCCTTGTTCATCATAGAGGGGCTGACCAGGTTTGGGCATCGCGCCATTGTATGCTACGCGGAGGAACTGCAGCGGTAAAAGCTGGTCGTGGAAGTAGGTCTCGCGGCTCACGACACGGAGACGAGATCCTGATTGATCGGCCTTGAGAGAGAGAGAAGATCCGGGTTTAAGCGCCTTGGAGGAGCCGAGAGCGGGAGTTGTTTCGACCTTGGCTCCTTTGAGAATGGTGCAGCGGGATTGTTGGTCCTGAGCAATGAGGTTAAATTTGTCTTCTCCAGCGGTTGCCTTTGAAAGATCAGCATCCACGACGCCGATGGTGACGTAATGTCCCTCGGTATCGACAGGAAGAGCAATCGCCTGACCTTGTGCATCAGCCTTCCCTACAGGGAAGTTAATAAGAGTCTGAGCGGAGGAGAACTGGCAAAAGAGGGTAGTGGCAAAAAGGCCACCACAAATAAGGGATCGGGTCATGAAGGGGGGAGGGGTGAACTTAGAACTCGCGCTTGGAATTCTCTGGAGAGCGGAAATTGCTCCCATTTTGGAAATCTACAGAGGGAATGGGCTCAGCTTGGTGACGCTCGTAAGAAGCGGGAGCGATGTTCTGATTCACTTCTGTTCCGCTGTTTGCGGAGTAGAGGACGAAGCCGATGGTGAGAGCCGCATAGGTAGCGATGGAACCAGCAACCCACTTGATGGAGCCGAGCTCGCGGAACCAAGTGCCAATTCGCTCACTGAGGAGACTCAGGGAAGACTTCTTAAGAAGCTCCTGGCGCTGGCGCTGCTGGAATTCCTCGAGGAAGTCGTCAAAGTAGCCATCGCGAGGCGTCTCATAGCGCTTGAGGCTAATCAGTTGTTGGATTTGGTCTTCAGGGGTGATCATAACTTCAGAAGTTTTGTATTTATCTCTTAAATTTTAAGAAAAATCAAGGGAATTTTATCGGATATACTCTTCTAGGTAACCTTGGAGGTGTTTGTGGGCGTAAAAGAGGCGAGAGCGGACAGTTCCTTCCGACACTCCAAGGATTTTGCTGATTTCAGCATGAGGAGCTCCCTGAATGTCGAACATGGTAACTACTGCTCTGTGGTCTTCTGACAGCTCTTGCATCGCTTCGTTCAATTTTTTTTGAAGTTCATTGACGTTGCTTTGATGGCGAGGGTTCGCAGCGTGCCCGAGATCGACCATAGCGTCGTCGTTTTGGATGCCTGAATCGATGTTATCTAGGCTCCAGGTGGCGCGCCGCTTCCGTTTTTTTAAAAAATTCAGCGTCATGTTGGTCGCGATCGAATAAATCCAGGTATAGAAGGTGGATTTTCCTCGGAAGCGCTTCAGCGAGCGGTAAGCCTTGGCGAAGATGTCTTGCAGGAGGTCGTGCGTGTCCTCCTTGTTGGCGGTCATGTGGTAGACCATGCCGTAAAGCTTGGGGGAGAACTTGATGACGAGTTCGTCAAAAGCGCGAGTGTCACCATTCTGCGCGCGGCGGACAAGGTCGTGGTCTGGGTCGATGTGAGATTCTTCTTCGGGCATGGCGGGGCGATCTTGAAAACGGGTAGCAGGGGGAGTTCTCCGTCGCTCGTTGAATAGAGACAGAGAAATGGGGAAGATGTTCAATCTTCACGCTCAATAACGACGCCGACCCAATCTGTGTCCGAGAGAATCCGCTTTTCGATCTCTACGCGAATCCGCGTCACTGGGAAGGAGCTTAAGACATGCGCCGCGATTTCTTCCGCAAGCGTCTCGATGAGCTTGCGCTCCTTGCTCGCGGCGAGTTCACGGACTTGATCTGAGACTGTCTTGTAGTCCACGGTGCCCTCGATGGCATCGTCTTTGGGAAAAGGCGGCACATCGAGTGTGAGGTGGGCGCTCAGGATTTGCGCGCATGCGCGTTCGGCCTCGGGCACTCCGATGTGGCAGGAAAGGCGCAGGCCCTTGATGATGATTTGGTCGCTCACGGGGACTAATCTATGCCTGTGGCGGCGTGCTCTCAAGCCATTCCCGAAAGGCACTCAGGTCTTGGAAAAGGTGCCGCGGCTCAGCCTTGCGCAGCCGGGGTTCTGGGTCGTAGCCTGTGGTGACTGCTACCGAGGCGATCCCCCCGTGATGAGCTGTCTCGATGTCGTGCACCATATCGCCCACAAAAGCCGTCTTTTCGGGCGCGAGCTCGTGAGTTGTGAGGATCTCGCCGATCCGGTCGCGCTTATCGATCACTCCTGAGTAGATTTCTTCGAAAAAGTGATCCATTTTTAGTTCCCGCGCTTGGTGGTTGAAGATCGTAGAATCCATGCTGGAAAGCACGAAGCAGCGGATCTTCTGCGCGCGGCACCACTCCATCATCTCTCGAGCGTGGGGGAGGATCGTGACCTGCTCGGGCGAGCTTCCGAACGCACTGCGAAAAAGCCCCTCAAGGCTCTCGATCGCCACTCCCGGCAAGACCTCCTCGTAGAATTCAGGGTAGGGGAGGCGGAAGCGCTCGCGGAATTCCGCCAGCTCCATTGCTGGGACATTGTGCTCACGCAGCACCGCATTCGTCGCAAAAAGAGTGGGCGGAAGATCGTTCACCAGCGTGCCTGACCAATCGAAAATGAGATTTTGATACATGAAGATTTTTGACTCTATCCGAGAGTCATGCGGAGTTTTGTGATGTTTTCTTCGCCCAATTCCTTCTGCAGCTTGTGCAGGAGTTGGGGCTTGAGTTGCTCAAGGTGGAAGCGCATCGCGGGTTGGAGCACTTTCAGCGTCAGGCAGCCCTTGCGCAGCGAGACTGGCTCGGTCTGACTCGCGATAGCGTCCCCTGCAAGATCCTTCCATGCCTCTTTGACGCGATCTTCGTCAAGGCCGCCACGCATGCCCACGCTCTCAAGGATTGCCTCAAGATGCGTCGAGGCATCCGAGACATTCCGATTCAGATCCAGTGGGAAGTGCCCGCCGATCCAATCACGCATGAAGTGCGAGCGGATTTTTTGCGGGCTGGCTTTCTTCCCAGGGCCCGACTTTTTCATAAAAATGGGGGCTACGCGCCGTCGTCGCCGATCGCCTCAACAGGGCAACCTTCCATCGCTTCGACGCACTGCTCGATCTCTTCTTCGGACTCCGGCTGCTTGAACACGTAGGAGTAACCTTCGTCATCCGAGCGCTGGAAGTTCAGAGGAGCGGTTTCACGGCAGAGATCACAGTCGATGCACTGGGAATCGACGTAATATTTACCACCTACATTTTCCGGATTTGTGTCTTCGAGATCAGCCATGGTCTTAGGTCCAAAGGATTCGCCTACCCGAGCGAAAGATGCAAACTCTTTTTCCCCGCCCTTTCTCGCTTTGCAAGATGGCCACTCCGTTGTTAGCTCTCTCTCTCACCCCACACACACGATGAAACCTGACTCCAATACCGAACCTGAAGAAGATTTCTGGGAGCTTGGAGACGAGGAGGAACTTCCCCTCGTTACCGATTCCACTCCCGAGGATAAGCCTGTAAAATCGGAGGAATCTGAAGCAGATTCCGAAGAGGGGGACTCTGAGGAACCCGCTGAGGAAGAACCTAAGAATGTCTCTGAAGAGGAATCTGAAGAAGACGCTGAGGATGAAGCTACCGAGGTCGCTCCAGAAGAAGGCAGTAGCAAGATTCCGATTTTGGGTTCATTGACCCAGATCTCAACCTTGGAAAAGATCTCTCTCCTTGCCGTCTTGGTCATTCTTATTGGTGCCGCCTCATGGGGGATTTCTACTTTTTATAAAAACGCCCCAGAAGGCAAGTTGATCGATTTCACTGAAGACTTTCCGGTCGAGGGAGCCCACGCAGGCATCGCCGAGATTGAGACCTACTGGCGCAAGCCCGTCCGCACCGGAGAAAATGCCGACCACGGTGTCCAGCTCAATGCTGCCATCATTCCCTGCGCCCGCATCGTCCTTCACGGATCTGGCAGCGCGTCACTCGGTATTTCTTTCCGGAACGGCGAGCAGCTCATCGGAGATCCTCATTCTCTGGAAGTGAAGGGTGGCAAATTCGTCCAGACTGGATCTCCTGAGATCATCATCACCTCCACAGCCGGATTTGAAAATCTCTCTGAGATTAATGCCTACACCAATGCCGACATCGACCCCTGGTCGGTCCTCATCGTGGAGGGGGAACCCAGCACGAATCCTTCTTACACTCAGGATGATAAGAAGCTTGCTGAAGTCCGCATCGCCGCTGAATCCCGAGACTAAAAAAACGACTCATGTCTGAAGCTCCTACACCCCTTGTGCCCCATGAAGGCTGGCACGTCCTCCACCTTTTCTACTCCATCGATCACGGTCAGTGGAACCTCCTCTCTGACGCCGAGCAACGCGAAGCGAAGACGAAGCTCACCGAGCTCGTCCAAGAGATCCGCTCCCACCCGGATACTCAGCTCCTCATGTTCTCGATCGCCACGCCGAAGGCCGATCTCGGCTTCATGCTCCTGACGCCGGACCTTCAAGACGCGACCTACTTTGAAAAACGTCTCACCCTTTCCCTCGGGATCGATGTCCTCGCACCTACCTACTCCTACCTCTCGCAGACCGAGCGCTCGGAATACACGACCTCCCGCGAGGTCTATGGAAAAGACACTCTCATTGGTGAAGAGGGAATGACCGAAGGCACGCCAGAGTTTGAGGCCAAGCTTGATGAGTTCGATGAGCGCATGAAGCACTACCTCAAGCACCGCATGTATCCTGTCCTCCCGGACTGGCCCGCCATTTGCTTCTACCCCATGTCCAAGCGCCGTGCTGCGCATGATGACTATAACTGGTATTCTCTTCCTTTCGAAAAGCGCGCTCAGCTCATGAAGGGCCACGCCACCACCGGGCGGAAATATTCAGGCAAGATCCTTCAGCTCATCTCCGGATCCACTGGACTCGATGAACACGAATGGGGCGTCACTCTTCTTGCGCACGATACCTACCAGATCAAATCCATCGTCTACGAAATGCGCTTCGATGAAGTCTCCGCTCGCTACGCCGAGTTTGGTGACTTCTACATCGGCATGCAGCTTCCGCTCGACGAGCTCTTCACCGTCATCTGTCTCTAGCCACATGCGCCTGCTCAGCCTCCTCGCACTCGGCCTCGCCTCCTGCTCGTCCTACCAGACGGATTTTAAAAAGGCGGCTCGTCAGTTCGAGCAAGGCGAGAGCCCAGCAGGATCGTGGAAGGGAACTTGGAAAAGCGAGGTCAATGGCCACCACGGACCCCTCTGGTGCATCCTCTCTCAGGATGCCAAGGACCAGTGGACCTTCCGCTACCGCGCAGGCTGGGGTATTCTCCAGTTTGGCGATTACCAGCACCCCGTCAAAGCCTCCCTCAAGCCCGGCCCCGTCCTGCCCATCGACGACAAAATGACGCTCCCCAAAAACTTCGGCACCTACGCCGTCAAGGGAACCGTCACCCCCACCCAATTCAACTTCCGCTTCAGCGGAAATGGTGACAAAGGCACCATGACCCTCACCCGTCCCAAATGAACAAGCTCGACGAAATTATCGCCTACAAAAAAGAGGAGATCGAATCCCTCATCCCGCTCACCTCTAAGCTCCGCGCCTCCGCCCTCATGCGGAATGACTTCGGCGGATTCCGCACCGCGCTCGACCGTGGTCCCGGCAAGCTCGGCGTCATCTCAGAAGTGAAAAAAGCATCCCCCTCCGCCGGCGTCATTGACCCGAACTTTGATCCCGTCCGCCAAGCCCAGCGCTATATCGATGGCGGCGCATCCTGCATGTCCATCCTCACCGATGAAAAATTCTTCCAAGGTCACCTTTCCTACCTCACCCAGATCTCAAAAATCTCACCCATCCCGCTCCTCCGAAAGGATTTCATGGTCCACGAGTGCCAGATTTACGAAGCCATCGTCTCCGGTGCCGATGCCATCCTCCTCATCGCCGCTTGTCTCGATGACGACCTCATGAAGCACCTTCACGAAACTGCGAAAGACTTCCAGCTCGACGTCCTCGTAGAAGTTCACGACCTCTCCGAGATGGAGCGCGCGCTCGATCTCGGCGCAGACCTCATCGGAATCAATAACCGGAACCTCAAAGAGTTCACCACCGATCTCACCACCACCGAGCGCCTCGCTGATGAAGTCCCAGACGACGTTATCCTCGTCTCCGAGTCTGGCCTCAAATCTCCCGCCGACGCCCAGCAAGTCCTCGACTACGGCGCCAATGCCGTCCTCATCGGCGAAGCCCTCATGCGCGCCGATGACCCCTCCCGCGAGATCGAGAAATATCTCGCCCTAGAGATGTCGATCCCTGAAGAAGGAGAACCCTAAGGTCTCCAGCATTGCCGCGATCACCTCATCTTGATTAAGATCGGCTCATGTTTTTCAAGCTCGTCCCAGCTTTGCTTCTCTTTCCCTTTTTCGGCATCGCTCAAGAAGTCTCCCTCGCGCAGGCCGCTGAAGAACTCTCCAAACAACTCCCCGCTGGAGGCATCGTCACGGCTGATGGCGCCGAGTTCTCCGAATCCGGTAAATTTAAAGCCACCGGAATCCCACCCGAGAAGCGCCTCTTCGAGATAGGCTCCATCAGTAAAGTCTTCACCGGTCTCCTTCTCACCCAAGCCGTCGTTGAGGAAAAGGTCACCCTCGACACTCCCATCTCCACCCTCCTAGGCGATCTCAAGTTCAAAGATCCCCGCGTCGGTAAGATCACCCTTCGAGACCTCGCCAGCCACACCAGCGGACTGCCTCGCCTCCCTGGAAACCTCTGGAATGGAGCGAGTCTAGCTGATCCATATGCGCACTACGACCGCGCCAGCTTAGATCAAGCCCTCGCCTCGCTCCAGCTCGCCTCCGATCCGCCCTACGACTCCAGCTACTCAAATCTCGGCGTCGGACTCCTGGGCGACCTCCTCTCTCGTCTCTACGGCAAATCTTGGGAAGACCTCGTCCACGAAAAAGTCACCAGCCCACTCAAGATGCGCGACACCGTCGTCACCCTCAGTGCCGATCAAAAAAAGCGCCTCGCCCAACCGCACGCCGGGGCGAAGGTCGTCTCAAGCTGGCAGTTCAAATCCCTCGCCGGAGCCGGCGCTCTCGGCTCTACCGCGGTAGACATGATCACCTTCGCAAAGGCCCTCGTAGAACCCGAGAAAACTCCTCTGGAATCCGCCATCAAGCTTCTCGTGAAGAGCCGGAGTGCCGATGGTAAGCATGGTCTCTCTCTCGGCCACTACTCCGGTTACGGCGAGCAGATCATGGGTCACAATGGCGGCACTGGAGGCTACCGCTCTCAGCTTGAGGTCATTCCCGCGACCAAAGCCATTCGCGTCATCCTCATCAATAACACCACCTTGGATCCCAGCCTGATCATTGCTCGGGCCAAGGGAGAAATGCCAAACCTCCCCAAGCCAGGTCGCGCGCTCTCTCCTGAAAAACTCGCCGAATATCCCGGCGTCTACCTCATCGAAGCGGCCGCTCTCAAAGGCTCAAAATTCACCGTCATCCAAAAGGGGGACGAACTCTGGGGTAAGCTCAGTGGGCAGTCCTATCTCCGCTTCCACAGCACTGAAAAAGCGGACCACTTCGCCATCAAGGAAGTCGAAGCCGAGTATCAGTTCGGCCGCGAAGATGGAAAAATCACCAGCCTCACTCTCTTACAAAACGGACAAAAAATTCTCTCTCGCAGAACCGACGAAGCCCTTCCCGAGGAAAGCAAGAACCTCCCGATCAGCAAAGAGGAAGCCGCAGAATATCTCGGCAGCTACCAGCTCGCCCCACAGCTCAAATTCACCGTAACCTTCGCCAGCGGCAACCTCATGGCCAGCCTCACCGGCCAACCCTCGCTCCCCGTCTTCCGCAAGAGCAAGGACCGCTTCGAATATCAAGCCGTCGAAGCAGCCCTAGAATTCGAGCGCAACAAAGCCGGAAAAATCACCGCCCTAAAACTCCACCAAAACGGCGCCATCCAGCGCGCGCCGAAGAAGTAGTAAGATGAGTAAAAAAATAGTTACCTCAATTGTCGTCGTGTTCGCTATTGGAGCCGGGCTCGCGTCATTCCTCCTCCTTAGTCTTGAAATCGCCTACTGCTTCCAAAATGAATCAGGCCACGGAGGCGCTCCCTCAGATGCTATACCCTTTTTTATCCCCGCCTTCGTTATCGGAATTTTCACTACATACCGTGGTTTTCCAAAACTGGGCCTCCTCGTCACGACTCTCGGGGTGAATGGTATGATTTTTTCGACCCTTGCTGAGACTTTGAATCTCATGCACAGCTACGAGGATTGGATTAGCCTAGGAATGCCTGGGCCAAACCCGCAGCGAATCCTCATCTTGAGTGTGGCGTCTGTCCTGATTCTGCTCTCGTTGCTGCTGCCGTTTTTTATCTTCAGAAGATCGAAAATCAGCCCTCCTTAAACTCGTGAGCTGCTTGGGTAAAAGTAAGGCTAGGCTTCTAAGAATGAATTTTGGTGAATCCGCCATTCGCTTCGTAGGCAAGAAGCTCAAAACAGAGGAAAGAGAAG
>JALZWA010000130.1 GCA_023299815.1 Akkermansiaceae bacterium | reverse complement strand
CGTCAACAACGTCGAGTCCCTCTGCCACGTCGTCCACATTCTCAAAATGGGCGGCGAGGAATACGTCAAACTCGGCACTCCTCGTAACTCAGGCACTCGTATTCTCTGCGTCTCTGGAGACGTCAAGAATCCAGGCTACTTTGAGGTGCAGGTTGGCAAAATCACTTTCCGTGAGCTTCTCTACGACATGTGCGGTGGCCCCAAGGACGGCCGTGAATTCAAGGCCGTGATCCCAGGTGGATCCTCCTCTAAAATTCTTCGCTGCAATGAGACCTTCAAGATCGGCAAAGGCGATGACGCCAAGGAGCTCGAGTTCTGGGATATCCCTCTCGACTTCGACACCCTCGCTGCAGCGGGTTCGATGGCTGGCTCTGGCGGCGTCATTGTCATGGACGACTCCCGCAAGATGTCTTGGGTCCTCAATAATATCACTCACTTCTACGCTCATGAATCCTGTGGCCAGTGCACTCCGTGCCGCGAGGGCTCCACTTGGATGAAGAAGATTTCTGACCGCATCGCAGATGGCACAGCGACTCCAGACGATGTCGATACTCTTGAGCAAGTCGCCTACCAGATTGACGGAAAAACGATCTGCGCTTTTGGAGAAGCATCCGCTTGGCCCGTCGAAGCGATGATCGATAAATATAGGGACGAGCTTGTTGCTGAAACTTCTGAGGACAATCGCTTTAAATCAGCAGAACGTCAGGAGCAGGAGAAGTTCCTCTCTGGAAAAGTTTAGAATATTCTTATTTGTTCAGCTCTGACATAGCGCTTAGCGAGCAAGCTCCTGCAATCGACGTAAGCGCTGAATTGCAGCTCCGGTGTCGATCATTTCAGCGGCTATCTCAAGTCCCTGTCCCATATTGTCAGCAAGTCCAGCACAGGCGATAGCGGCAGCGGCATTGAGGCGGACAATATCGCGCTTCGGTCCAGTTTCTTTTCCGCTAAGAATGGCAATGAGAGTCTCCGCATTCTCACTTGCGTCACCTCCTTTGAGTTCCGCAATATCTGCTAGATTTAAATCAAAGTCTGCCGGCTCAATTTCTTCATCCACCAGCTTTTGATAACGCCCCCCCTTACAAATGCGCGTGGGGCCCATGAGGCTTACTTCGTCCACGCTGCGAGCATCTTGTGTTCTGCCATTGACGACCCAGGCGCTATCACGCCCGAGACGCTGTAGAATATCGGCAAAGATCGGACAGAGGCCAGAATCCATCACGCCGATGAGTTGGCACTCTGGATTCGCCGGATTCAAAAGTGGCCCAATGAGATTAAAGATGGTGCGCACGCCCTCTTTAGCAAGCGCCGCGCGGACGGGCGCTACAGCCTTGAATGAGGGATGATACATGGGGGCAAAAAGGAAACCGACGCCCGCCTTTTCGAGACAGTCGCCAATGCGATCTGATGGGAGATCGAGAGGGATACCCAGTTCTGAGAGAACATCGGAGCTCCCGCTTTTGGAGGTCACCCCCCGGTTTCCGTGCTTAATAACCACACCGCCAGCAGCAGCGACGACGAACATGCTCGTCGTGGATACATTGAAAAGATCCAGCTTGTCGCCTCCCGTTCCACAAACATCAATCGTAGGACCATCAAACTGCCTCCCGAGGAAGTCAGGCTTAACCGCCTTTTCAAGAAAGACGGAGACGAACTCTGCGATTTCAGCGGCGGTCTCACCCTTACTGGCGAGAGCTTTTAAAAGACGCCCCTTTTTTTGAGAGTCGAAACCTTCATCGAGAAGAAGTTCGGCGGCGATCGTGACTTCGCGAGATTCAAGATCCTGCTTTTGTTCGAGGTGATGAATGAGCGCGTCCATGGCCTGAGACTAGCAGGATTTGACACCCATCGCATAGCTTTTTAGGTCCAATCGGATGAGGGAATTATGGCGTGGCCTAGACGCAATCATCCTGATACAATCACCCCTCACCTTTATGAAGATATTCACCCTATCTCTTGGGCTAGCGACACTGATCTCTGCCCACCCTATCGAATTTCACAAAGACCCCTTCCGTCAGCTGGATGAGGTCTGGCCCACTCCCACCGAGACTCGCACCGCCTCGGGCGCGCCTGGTTCAAAATACTGGCAGCAGCGAGCGGACTACGACATCCAGATCGAACTCGATGAGAAAAAGAACGTCCTCACCGGCAGCTCCCGCACCACCTACCACAATAAATCACCGCACATTTTAACCTATCTCTGGGTGCAGATGGATCGCAATCGCTTTATGCCTGACTCGATGGGGCACCAGAGCCTCGAGGCACCCTCGTTACCCTCCATGGATCTCGGGGATTTTGATCAACTCCTTTTAAGAGAGAAATTCGATGGCGGGTTCAAGATCGATAGCTTGGTGGATGATCGCGGAGCTGCTCTGAAAAGCAGAGTGATCGACACAATGATGAAGATCCATCTCCCGAAGCCTCTCAAGCCGGGGCAGAAGTTCAGCTATCGGATCGCGTGGCACTACAAGCTCAACGATAGCGAGCGCTCATGGGGGCGCTCCGGTTTCGAAGAATACGATGACGGGAATAAGATCTATGAAATCGCACAGTGGTTCCCCCGTGTCGCGGCCTATACCGACACCCGTGGCTGGCAAAATAAAGCATTTTTAGGACGTGGGGAATTCACCCTAGAGTTTGGCGACTATAAAGTAGCGATCACGGTTCCTGATGACCACATCGTGACCGCCACTGGTGAGCTTAAAAATCCAAATCAGAGCCTCAAAGAAGAATGGCGGAAGCGCCTCAAAACAGCGGAGACCGTAAAAGAGCCGATGTTCATCATCACTCCCGAGGAAGCGAAGGAGAATGAAAAATCGCGACCCAAAGGCAGCAAGACTTGGGTTTTTGAAGCCAAGAACGTGCGAGACTTCGCTTGGGCAAGCTCGCGCAAGTTCATCTGGGATGCCGTAAAACACCGACTCAGCACCAGCGGGAAACCAGTGTGGGCCATGTCATTTTATCCCAATGAAGGAGAACCGCTGTGGAGTAAATATTCTACTCACGCGATCATCCACACGCTCAATGTTTTCTCGAAATACACTTTCGACTACCCCTACCCTGTCGCTATTTCGGTGAATGGCCCCATTTATGGCATGGAGTATCCCATGATCTGCTTCAATGGCCCTCAGCCGGAGAAAGACGGAACCTACACAGAAAAAACCAAGCACGGGCTCATTTCTGTGATCATCCACGAGATCGGCCACAACTGGTTCCCCATGATTGTGAATTCTGATGAGCGCCAATGGAGCTGGATGGATGAAGGTCTCACAACATTCCTGCAGACTGTCACCGAGTCTGAGTGGCAGCGACACTACCCCTCACGAGCGGATCCCAGAAAAATAGGGAGCTACATGACGAGCTCCAATCAAATGCCTATCATGACGAACTCGGAGTCGATCCTCCAGTTCGGCCCCAATGCTTACGCGAAACCAGCCACAGGGCTCACCATTCTCCGCGAGACGATTATGGGACGAGAGGCTTTTGATGACGCCTTTCAAGAATTCAGCCGACGCTGGATGTTTAAGCGTCCTGAGCCCGCCGATTTCTTTCGCACGATGGAGGATGCAGCCGGCATCGATCTTGATTGGTTCTGGCGCAGCTGGTTTTACACCACGCAACACGTAGATATCGCAGTCACTGACATCACCCACTACGCACTTGATAACGGAAATCCCGATGAAAAGGCGAAGCGGGATCAGAAGAAAGACAAGGAGTTCAAGGACGACAGTTTGACCCATCAGCAGAACAAGAAGATGGACAAGTATCTCGATGACAAGAAGCACCTCCGCGACTTCTACGACAAACTCAAGCGATTCAAGGTCAGTGATGAGGACCGCAAATCCTTTGCTGATTCACTTGGCAAACTCTCCGCTTCTGAGCGGAAACTCCTCAAAACAAAGAACGACTTCCAAGTAGTCACCTTTGAGAATAAAGGCGGCGTCATTATGCCGATTCTTGCAGAGCTCCACTTTGAAAAAGGGAAACCTCAAAAAGTGCAGCTCCCAGCGGAGATGTGGAAAAAGAATAGCCGCCTCGTAAAGCGACTCTTCATCACCAAGCAACCCATCGTCAAAGTCGTCCTCGACTCGGGAAAACAGACTGCAGATACGAACTCCAAGAACAATGTCTGGCCGCCAGAGATCGGCGAAAAATCCTTCAAGCCCGGTCCCGAGAAAAAGAGAGATCTCAATCCGATGCAGAAATCCCAAGCTAAGAAAGCAAAGAAAATCGAGGAGAAGAAAAAGTCAAAAAAGGGTGGGAATCCTAATAAAAAGAAAAAACAGGAGCGCTAAACCACTGAATGACTTGCATGCTCGCACGCTGCATTCCAAACTACTTCCATCATGAATGAAGCTTTCGCAGATACCGACCCCACCACCCCATTCTCTGAAGTCCCATCCTCGAAAGCAGCAGCCGACGATCTCCGCGCTGCCGCAGGCGTGAATGAGAAGAAAACTTCTCCAACCGAAGAAAAGGCGCGCCAGCTCAAAGAAGCAGCGGTGGAGAAAGCTAGTCAGCTTCGTGATTTCGCCGGAGAAAAGGCCTCCAATATCAAGGATGCCGCGAGCGAAAAAGCGACCCATCTACGCGATACTGCAGAAGAGCGCGCGATACACCTCCGCAGCGCTGCCGAGGAGCAGTGGCAAGACACTCAGGTGAAAGCTCGAGAACTCCACGTCTCCATGGAAGATTCCGTGCGCGCTAATCCTACCAAGGCTGTGCTTATTGCTGCTGGAGTTGGCTTCCTCGCTGGACTCATCATCCGCCGCTAAGGCATTCAAAAGAGAATGTCACCTCCTTCATCAAAACAACCTGAGGAGAACTCTTATTCTCCCGGGCTTCGCGAAGAAGTCACCTCCCTCGCAAAAGGCACGGGCGATTTCCTCTCTGCGCGTGCCGAGTTGTTGTCGATCGAAGGAAAAGAAGCAGCGGGCCTCCTATCGAAGCGACTTGCTCGCTTTGCGATCGGCATTCTATTTCTCATCTTTGCCTACTTCCTCATCTTAGCTGGCGGCGTCCATTTCTTGGGCATCTTCATGAGTGAAAAACTCACGGGGCCTTTTGCTGGCTGGGCTGGGGCCGCGCTAATCATCAGCGTGCTCCACCTTATTCTCGCAATCATTTTCATCAGCAAGGCAAGAAGTAGGTCAGAGAGACCGCTTTTCGAACTCACTCGCTCCGAGTGGCAAAAAGATCAACAATGGCTCAGCCAGAAATCGAACAAAGAAAGCTAGAGCTTATCTCCCGCCTCGAATCGCAGCGAGAGGAAGTCGATCACGCTCGTGATGGTCTTGCTCGGGAAATGAGTCTCTCGCTGCAGGTAAAGCGCTCAGTGAGACATAACCCCA
The DNA here is from genome assembly GCA_023299815.1 of Akkermansiaceae bacterium. GTDB lineage: Bacteria > Verrucomicrobiota > Verrucomicrobiia > Verrucomicrobiales > Akkermansiaceae > SW10. The sequence continues at coordinate 13,515 of JALZWA010000130.1, read as the reverse complement.
TCCCTTGGGCCCTCGGCGCGGCTGGCACAACCGCCTTTCTTACCCTTCTTCTCCGGAGACCCCGCGGCTCAGGCGTAGCTCGAAAGAGTAAACTAGGTATTCTCGTCGGCCTTGGTTTCACCCTTGCCAAGCCTGCACTTACAAAATGGGCGGTGGAAAAGTTGAAGGGAGAGGCGACTAAGCGTCTCTCCGGTCATCCTCTGAACTACATGCTTGGCGAAAATCGCTAAGTAAGGTTTCTTTTGTCTCACCTACCTCCCTGAGGAAACTCTCAATCGTTAATCTTCCATATGTCCGAGCACTCTGTTCTTGCCCACGTCGATGAATACCTAAAAGTCGGAATTGAATATGAATGCTCCGACATTCACCTCCCTGCTGGGTATCCCCCCGCTTGGCGGCGCTTTGGTAATCTCTCACCGATTTGGGATGATCACGCTCCGCTCACCGAAGAGCAAACCGAGAGCCTCGCACGCTCTTTCCTCGATGATAAGCGCTGGGAGCACTTGCAGAAAATCGGCGATATCGACTTCGCTTACGCCAGTGACTTGGGTCGTTTTAGAGCATCGATCGTCAAGCAGCGCCTTGGCTACGAAATCGTCTTCCGCATCATTACGACCAATATCCGGACGATGGAGGAACTTGAACTTCCCATCGAGAGCATCACGCCGCTCACTCGCTATCAGAATGGGCTCATTCTCATCACTGGCTCAGTGGGATCAGGAAAGTCCACCACCATGGCCTCACTCGTCGATTTCATCAACAAAGATCGCGAGGATCATATCCTCACTCTTGAAGACCCGATCGAATACGTCTTTAATTCAAAAGGTTGTCATGTCAATCAGCGGGAAGTGCTGACGCACACCGAATCTTTCCCCAAAGCCCTTCGGGGAGCTCTTCGTGAAGACCCTGACGTCATCATGGTAGGAGAGATGCGAGACCTTGAGACTATTTCTCTCGCGCTCACGGCCGCTGAAACCGGTCACCTGGTTCTAGCCACCCTTCACACAGGGAATGCTCCACGAACTCTTGATCGTGTTCTGGATGTCTTTCCCACTGATCAACGATCTCAAATCCGAATCATGGTTTCTGAATCGCTCCGAGGGATCATTTCTCAGCAGCTGGTGCCACGGGCAGATGGCCAAGGCCGAGTGCTCGCCCTTGAGCTTCTCGTCAATAGTGCCGCAGTAGCCGCCACCATTCGTGACGGTAAGACCTTCATGCTCCCAGGAATCATGCAGACCGGTAAAAATGTAGGCATGATTACCATGGATGAATCTCTCCGCGGACTCTACACGAAAGGGCTCATCACTCAGGAAGAGACTCTCTATCGCTGCGAGGATAAGGCGCAAATGAAGACCTACTTCCAATCTTAACTTTCGTCTTAACACCTACTCTTTTTAGCAATGGCTGAACTTGACCGTCTTTTCCAATACCTTGTCTCCTCAGGAGGCTCCGACCTCCACCTTTCCGAGGGACAACCTCCCAAGGTCCGTGTCCACGGAGCCGTCACCCCGATTGAGGGTGAGGCCATCCTTCAAGGGGAATCTTTTAAAAACCTCTTGGGAGAAATCTGTGAGCCTAAAGCTTTCGAAAAATACCTGGAGAGCGGTGATCTTGATTTTGCTTACGAAATGGACGAAGCCTCCCGCTTCCGCTGCAACTTCCTCAAGCAGCAAAATGGCCTCGCTGCCGTCTTCCGTCTCATTCCTACCGAAATCGCGTCTCTGGAGGATCTTAATCTTCCTCTCGTGATCAAAGAATTCGGCCATATGCGCTCCGGGCTCGTTCTGGTGACTGGACCGACAGGCTCAGGGAAATCAACCTCGCTGGCAGCCCTTCTCGACTACATTAACATCAATTTCAATCGGCACATCATCACTATTGAAGAGCCCATTGAATTCGTCCACCGCAGCAAGCAATCGATCATCACGCAGCGCGAGGTTCCCATCCAGACGCCCACCTTTGCCGATGGCTTGCGAGCCTGTCTCAGAGAGGATGCCGATATCGTGCTCGTGGGTGAGATGCGAGACCTCGAGACCATCTCTCTCGCGCTCACAGCAGCCGAGACCGGGCTCCTTGTCTTTGGCACCCTCCACACGAACAATGCGCGTAAGACCGTCGACCGAATCATTGACGTCTTCCCTGCCGACCAGCAATCACAGGTCCGCACCATGCTGGCAGCATCGCTCAAGGGCGTTGTCGCTCAGCTTCTCTGCAAGCGATGTGATAAACCCGGCCGCGTGGCAGTGAATGAAATCATGTTTGCGACCCCCGCCGTTGCCGCGATTATTCGTGAAGGCGCTACCCAGAAGCTTTTCGATGTCATTATCGGAGGAAAGTCAGAAGGAATGCAATTCATGGACGAGGCCATTTGGGAAAAACTTCAGCAAGGAATGATTTCTCCGCAAGAAGCTTACATGAAAGCTATCGACAAGACGCGCTTTAAGGCCTTTCTTCCTGAGGAGGATAAATCCCTCGCTATTGCCTCGGGAGAAAATCCCATGGAACATTAAAAAAAACTGCTGTCACCCTGCATCGGTTGCTTCCTTCGGGAAGCTTTACTATTCACCCATCGGTATTGACTTATCGCTGGGTTTTCCTATTGTCCTAAAAAACCCCCTGAGAGCATGTCTCAATCAATCGAATTCCCCTGCCCGTCCTGCCAAACCTCCCTCCGTGTTCCTGCTGAAATGGCTGGAGTTAGCGGCCCTTGTCCTACTTGCAACCAGACCATTGTCGCACCCACTCCTCAGCCAGTGCCGATCGCGACTCCGGATCTTTTTGCTCAACCTGCTCAAGCTCCTACGCCCGTCCCTCAGCAGCAACAGGCACCTGCTCCTCAACAAGCACCTGCTCCTCAACAGGCACCTGTGCCTCAACAAGCGGCAGCGCCTCCTATTCAACAGACTCCTCAACCAGCGAGCAATCTCCCGCCTAGCAGGTCACCCGGTGAAATTCCCCATCAACAGGTCGCCGGAAATCCAGCAGACCCTCGCTCTTTGAATTCTGCTAGCACTTCTCCTGCGACCCCGCTCTCGCGCGCCGATAACCTTGCAGAACATGCTTCTGCCCCTCCTGCACAAAGCTCTCCCAAGCGGAGGTTTTGGCCAATCATCGTGTTCCCAGCTCTGTTCATTGGGCTCTCCATCGCTGCAATCTACCTCATTCTCGATATATTCGGCTTTTTTGAGCCCAAAGAAATTATTGAAGACGAGCCTGAATTGACCCCCAGCGAATCCATCATGGGTGCTCCCTCATCTGAGCAACCCGCTGCGACACCTTCCGTAATACCTGTGACTCCACCTGCTAATGCGGTTCCTGGAGTAACTCCTCCTTCTGCTCACCCAGTCCCTGATGACACCATCCGCCATGACTCGAGAGATCTTGAAAGCCCAAATAAAGTGCCCTCATCACTCCCAGAAGTCGTGACTTCCCAAAAAAAAACTCTCTGGATGTTGATTTAAAGCAGTTTGAGGAGGAACGGAAGGCAAAGGCAAAATTCATTGTTCAGAGTGAAGCCGTGCTGCGAAAGTTCATGGCTGCGTCAACTCTTGAGGAGCGCCTTCCTCTCATTACGAAGTCACGACGCACCGAAGCTGAACTGAAAGCCAGCAGTCTGAATGGCCCCCTCCCCAGGCTCCTAGGGGGCGGTCCCGAAAGCGCCTTTACTCCTGAAGGGAGAATGCGGAATTCCTATCACACACTCCTCATGGGAAGTCCGGAAGACCCTGATAAAAATATCGTGGTTACTGTAAGACTCGTCTCTTATGCCGAAGACGAGCCCCCTCGGATTCAGACAGATGCCTTCCTTGACCTCTATGAAAAGGTTCCGGAGAAGTTGGCTAAGAATGCGATTCCTGGCCCAGTAACGATCAATTGCATCATCCAGACATCGAACTACTGCTTTGAAGACGGTATTCCCAATGGCGATGAGAAAGCGACGATCACGCTCAAATCGAATGTCATCAACAACTCGAAGGACCTCGGTAAGGCATTTCTCCGAGCCGACTCAGATCTTTTCAAGAAACTCCGTGATCGGGTGCCAGCTGGAACAATTGCTCCCGTCACCTTAACTCTTGATTGGAACAAAAGCGAGGATCCTAGCCAGCCCTACATCGAGGTCGTCCGGATCAATTCGCTGAATTGGTAAGTCCTTCCGCCGCGAGCGCCTTCCAGCCGCCGAAGAGAGTGTAGACCTCTAAACCGAAGGCCTCACCAAAGTCCTTTCGTATCGACGTCGCAATTGCCTTACTAGAACCACAACCCTCTTCATTGCAGTAAATCACGACCCGTTGATAAGGTTCGCTCCCACCGGTCAGTGAGAGCATAAAATTTCCCTGAAGAGCCATGTAGTCCTCCTCATTATCATCCGTGAGAAGGACGGATCCTATGACGCCGTTCTTTTTCCAAAGCTTTCGTGGTCGTGCGTCTACCCACAGATAAGAATCCTTCTGCCATTCTTTGACTTCTGAAAAACAAACTTCACCCGCTTTTAATGACTCGGGATCGCAAACAATGGCCCGATCAGGAGCACCTCGCACCCACCAGGTCACGGAGGTTGCCGTCAGTGACAGCGCGATGATACCACTCAACCCAATGAGCAAACTCTTCATTTCACTCCTCTCTTAACAACAACGAAGACTTGATGCCTCTCATGACGCTTAATAGAGCAGTCAGTCTTAATTCGAATCATCCCCATGCCGGGCGTCGCGGTCGAAGTTGGCTTAACTCTCAACTCATACTCCCAACCCTCCTTGATTGTCCTCACCTCATAGGGAAAGGTTTCACTGGTTCCTGAGTGCTCCATAATGTTGATGGGAGCACTGTGATCCACTTTCACCTTGAAAACCTTTTCGCTGGTCGCCTCACCTTGATCCCAGGTGAGAGTGGATGGCTCGATCTTGAAAAGAGCCGGGATCGTCACTCGCACCACCAGCTGAATGGGCTCCTCCTTCCCCTTCATTTTAAGGACGATGGCCTTATCCACCGTTCCCTTAAAGTTCCCCATTTTAAAGCGACCGATAATCTCTCCCTTTTCTCCCACTTCCCAGCGGAGCTGAGTAGAGCGGTCTTGCTGCAGCGGCAGAATGCGTGCCGTTAAGCAAGTGCAGGGCGCATCATACTCAATAATTTCGGACACCTCATCCTCGATCTTGAAAGGAAACTTCGCGCTCACCTCCGTTATTTCAGGTGCTGCGGTGATCTCGATCAGTTGAGTTTCAAAGACCATCTTGGCACTCGCAAGCGCCGTCAGCATGGAAAATGTGAGAAGGAATAGCTTCATTGCGCGGTTAGTTCGAGGAGTTCGACTTTTAAAATTAAGCGTCCCCCGCGCCACTCAGGCCCAAGAAGATAGATCGGCTTCCCTTTGATTAGCGTCGGAGTCATTTGGAACAACTTGCGCTTGGCCTGCCAATACTCAAGGACCATTTTAATGCGGTCGTCCCCCACCCGACTGAGTGGCTCGAAGCTGATGAGCATCTCTTTCGAAGGCCGCAGTGGAGTAGCCCATGATTCGTAGCTTCTGAGGATGTCAGGATTTTCGACTCCAAGACTCCGGTATTCTTTAAAGGTAAGCTCTTTTACTTCAGCGATCACCTTGAGTTGATCCGCGGCCAACTCCTTACCTCGACCCTCTAAGCGGCCGAGGTCACCATTGGTTCCAAAGACCATCTCAACCTGCAAGGAACCGATTTTTTCCTTCCCGGGATCATCAGCCTGAGCAACTCCCCAAAAGACCAGTGATAAAATAACGAAGAGGAATTTCATGATAATCGATTAGTGGAAGCGCTCCACCTCAGAACGCTGGTAACTGACAGGAAGCTCTCGAGCGCCTACTTGAGCGAAGCTCTCGTCATCAGAAATGGCGTCCAAGCCATTGACCACGATGACCGAGATATTTCCATCGGCATCAGAAATGATGTCGGCATTGAGAGAATCCTCGGAAAAATAGACAGAAGGCTGCTCGCCTGCTTGTTGCACTACCGCCACTGGATTACCCTCCTCTGGACCGAGTCGTTGGCCGGCGAGGAAGGCGAGCACGAGTGCCATAGCACCCGCTGGGGCCCAAGCCCACTGGAAGCCTTTCCACCAGCGCTGGGCGGTCTCTTTGGGCTGATGAGATGCCTTTTCCAGCTCCACTTTCCGCATGAGCTGGCTATTGAAAAAGTCAGGATAAGGAGGATCCACCGAGGCAGGAATCTCCTTCCGGATCATTTCGCGAGCGGCACGCATGCCATCGAGCGATTCCTGTAAGCTAGGGTCGTCCTTGAGCAGCGCGTCGAGCTCGCGACTCTCATCGGAGTTCAGAGCATTATCGACCCATTTTACGAGTAGTTCTTCAGAGATTTCCTTTTTCATCGGTCAGCAATGTTTGGAGTTTCTTTCGGGCATAGTAGAGCCGGCTCATCACCGTTCCCAAGGAACAGCCCATCGCCTTCGCGATCTCCTTGTAATCAAATCCTTGGACCTCCCTCAGGAGGATCGTCTCGCGATGCTCGGCAGAGAGCGTAGACATCGCAGCATTAATCTTATCTCCTAGCTCTGAGTTCTCCATTGCCTTGTCAGGCCGGAGATCTTGAGTCGGAGTCGTGGTGGAGCCTGCCGCGACGGATCCCTCGCTTAGAATGTCATCATCAAACTCCCCTGCGGAGTCGATCTTGCGCTTACGAAGCCAGTCGTAGACCGCATTGTGCGTGATTCGGTAGAGCCAGGTCGAGAACTTCGCCCGCGCCTCAAAGCGAGGAAGCGCTTTCCACACCTTGAGAAAGACCTCTTGTGAGAGATCCCAAGCGTCGGCTTCGTTTTTGATCATATTTTGCACCATGGCATAAACCTTTCCACGATGGCGGGTGACGAGAGTCTCGAATGCTCGAGTATCCCCTGATTGACAGTCCCTTATCAATTCATGATCGGTGGGTTCACCGTCAGAAAGACCTGCATCAGCGGACACCCCAGCGGGTGCCATCACAGAGTTAAACGTGAACCATTGAAAAAAATTCATCAACTGATACTTAAAATTAGCAAGTTTGTGGCGGACTGACGACTTTAAAAGGAATTTCGACGAGCTAGTCTACGTCAGATCGATGAAAAGGATTCAATCCACCCATGATCTTCAAGCCGCGATGAGAAGCGGGATCCTCAGGCACAAAGACAGAAAGTTGTTTCCCGCTTGAGCAGAAATCGATTTCTCGGCTTCGCCCCCAGAGCTCCCCATCAATCTCCACCGGAATTTCCTCGGCGCTTGTCACACGCAAACTCGCGGTTTGAAGATATTTCACAGACCCCCCCGGCGAGAGTGGGTCAACACCGCCTTTTAAGAGGCCTCGGAGCGAATCACGTATGAATTGAAAGCCTGCTTTTTTGAAGACGATGACATCCATGAGCCCGTCGTGATTGTTTGCTGATCTAAAGAGTGGAAAATGCCCCCCGTAGAGCATCCCATTCCCGACAAAAAGAGCGATCCCTTCCACCTCGGTTCCATCTTCTGCCCGCACGTTCATCACAGGGAGATTCTCTCGGAGCACTTTACCCACTGAGAGCAGATAAGAGAGCGGTCCGAGCTTCTTTTTGCTCTCCCAACTCGTGGCCTCAATCACCTGCGCATCAAAGCCAACGCCCGCCATTTGGACAAAAGCCGCCGAATTCATCTGGAAAATATCCACTCTCTTTTTGTGTCCTGCATCGATCACCCCGAGTGATTTCTCGAGAGAATCAAAAGGAATCCCCATCTCGCGCGCAAAAACATTCATCGTTCCTGTCGGAAAAACCCCCAAGGTCGTCTCCGATCCAGCGAGCCCCTCGATCACCGCATTGAGGGTGCCGTCGCCTCCTGCCACGACCACTATTTTCTCATTCTCCTCTACAAAACGAGCAGTCAACTCGATCGCCTCTTCGCGACTCTTGGTGCGAAAGATCGTGAAGCGCCCCTTATTAGCTTCGATAAATTCCAATGCCCGACTCCCCCGCTCGCCCTTCGCCTTCGGGTTTAGGATTAAAGGATAGGGCTTAGAGCAATCAGGCATCGGTCTGAGGCACATCGAAGCCCATTTTACTAAGATTCGCGAGGACCTTTGTCAGCGGAAGACCTACGATATTATCAAAATCACCCTCCAACTTCTCAACAAGCATTTCACCATGATCCTGGATGGCATAGCCACCTGCTTTATCCAAGACGGGCACAATTTTGAGATACTCCTCAATCACCTCGTCTGAATAGGGACGAAAGGTCACCTCGGAGGTCTCTACAAACTCTTCAATCTCCTCGCCACGCTGAAGAACAACACCCGTCATGACTTGATGGGTTTTCCCGCGGAAAAGGCGCAGATTCTCACGCGCTTCATTCAGGTCAGCTGGTTTTCCAAAGTTGACGCCATCAAGCGTCACCACCGTATCCGATGCGAGCACAATTGCATCCAGGTGATTCTTCGCGACGACAGCCGCCTTCAGACGCGCATTGGCAAGGCACAAATCCACCGCGGCCAATACTTCTGACCCTAGTTCTTCGACCTCAGGAGAAATCACAGAAAAAGAAAAACCTGCTGCGGCAAGAAGATCCCTTCTGCGAGGAGAACCAGACGCTAGAATAAGCATCTGCTTTGGAGAAGAATCACCCATCTTACTCTTGATGGGTTGTGACGAGAGGCTGCTCCGAGGAGGAACCATCGTCATCTATCTGGTAAGCCTTCATCACCAACAACCCGCCAGTTCCAAGTCCGCAAACTAAAAAGAGACCGAGAAGCGATAACCCCCAGCGCCTTTTCTTCTTGGGAGCAAGCCCCTCCTCGGTTGCAGGCTCGAGCGGCTTCATGAATTTCTTATTGCTCTGAGTCTTGGACCCCGCTTGGAGCCGAACAACGCCGCTTCGCTGAAAAGGTTGCGCGCGAGCCTCACTGCCCTGCGCTGCAGACTGAGATCTTGTCGCCGCCTGACGAGGCTCCTGAACGATAGCATCAGGCCCGGCTTGGCTAACGACTGGAGCCTGAGGCTGCTGCTGAGAAGACTCAGCCATAAAGCGCTTAGCGGACCATTGATCCTGGGCCTGCGGAGACGTTGACGCTGTCGGAGCAGATACCTGCGGCGACACGGGAGCTGCAGGCTCAACTGGAGGAGCAGCTAGCACAAATTGCTCTCGCTGAGTTCCCACCGCTGGGATCGGAGGGAAAGAAGCTCTCCCCGACTCATGACTTAAAGCTGCCTGGCAGAAGGGGCATGCCCCAGAAATCGCATTAGGACCCGTCGGGACACGTAGCTTTCCTAAACACTGGTGACACTGGATCACGGTGCTGGGCGGAGGACTTGATAATGACGGGATAGGCTTCAACTCACCGAAATTTACTAGAAATTACTTAAGTTGTCAATATAATCAGATACTCAAGATATTCACATCTCTAGCCGGATTCATCTACTCACCCATCACCACCGCATTTGCCGCTGCGTAGTGCTGAGCATGAGAGAGACTCACCATCACCTCACTAGCCCCACGCTTTTCCGCAAAACTCTTAGCGGCACCCGTAAGCTTCACCTCCGGTTCTCCGCTCTCTCGACGGATGATCTCAATATCGAGCCAGCCGATTTCCTTGCCGATTCCGGTGCCGAAGGCCTTCGAAATGGCCTCCTTCGCCGCGAATCTCGCCGCGAGGTGGATCTCGGGTCGTTTCTGTCGCTGGCAGTATTCTTGCTCAGCCGGGGTGAAAATGCGCTGCAGGAAGCGCTCGCCGAACTCGTCCAGCGAGGAGCGCACCCGGTCAACTTCTACGACATCGATTCCGATCCCGATTAGCTTCACGCTGCGCCCCCTTCATAATCCTTCATGAGCTTCCTCATCTCAATGACCGCTTGACGGAAGCCAACGAAAATTGCGCGCGAAACAAGGTTATGCCCAATATTTAACTCGGTTAAGTTTTTTACATGAAAAAGATCGTTAATGTTCTGAGGATGAATGCCGTGTCCTGCATTCACCTGTAATCCCAGACCTGCAGCAAGATCGGCACCTACCTTGAGTCGTTCCAGCTCGTTTTTCTGCTCTGCACCCTCGTTGAGCGCGAAGGATCCAGTGTGGAGCTCGACCATCTCGGACCCTAATTTGGCTGATGCCTCAATCTGCTTTGGTTCGGGATCAATGAATAAACTGACCTTAATTCCGCTCGCTTGGAGCTTGGAAATGGTGATTTGTAGTGAGTCAAAGTGTCTCACCACATCCAGCCCACCCTCGGTCGTGATCTCCTCCCTGCTCTCGGGAACGAGACAGGCAAAGTCAGGCTTGAGATCGCAGGCAAAGGCCACCATTTCTGGGGTATTCGCCAACTCCAAGTTGAGCGGGAGATCGATTTCCTTCCGAATGAGATAAGCGTCGGCATCCTGCATGTGCCGACGATCCTCGCGCACATGGATCGTAATCGAGTCCGCCCCACCCGCTTTTGCCTCTCGTGCAGCCTCCAAGACAGAGGGCTCTACGATTTGGGCATCCGGATTCAGCGCGTAGCGCGCCTGCCGAAGGGTGGCTACGTGGTCAATATTAACTCCTAAAAGTAAGCTCATGGCCGAGTCTAGGCCCGAAATCAGAGATTTCTAGTGCTTAAAGTGACGATGACCCGTGAAGACCATCGCCAGACCCGCTGCATCAGCAGCTTCGATCACCTCAGCATCACGAATCGAGCCTCCTGGCTGAATGCAGGCAGTCGCGCCCGCTTCGATCGCGGCGTCGAGTCCATCCGCGAAGGGAAAGAGTCCATCCGAGGCAATCACGCTGCCTTTCAGCGAAAGTCCCGCTTCCTTGGCTTTCCATACCGCAATGCGTGAGGAATCTACTCGGCTCATCTGCCCTGCTCCGATTCCGAGCGTGCGGTCGGTGGAGCCGAAGACAATCGCATTCGACTTCACGTGCTTCACCACGCGCCATGCAAAACGCATCGCCATGAGCTCCTGCTCTGTCGGCGGGCGCTTGGTGACGACTTTCTTTTCAAGATCATCAAGACCCATGACCTGATGATCCTTGTCCATCACCATGAGACCTCCAGGAGAGGAGCGCACGATGGGAGCCTTGCGATACTTCTCGTAACCTGGCTCAAGCTTCATGAGGCGGAGATTCTTCTTCTTCTGAAGGATCGCACGGGCCTCGGGCTCGTATTCAGGGGCGATGATGACATCGGTGAAGATGCCGGAAATAATGCGGGCCAAGCCCTCGGTGAGCGGCTGATTCGTCACGATGACTCCGCCAAAGGGAGCCTGACGGTCAGTTTCAAAGGCTTTTTCCCACGCCACGCGCAGATCTTCATCCTGCCCCACTCCACAAGGATTGGTGTGCTTGAGGATCGCCACGGTCGGGCGACGGTAATCGAGAATAATGTCCGCAGCGGCTTCGATATCGAGCACGTTGGTGTAGCTCAGCTCTTTGCCCTGAAGCTGCGTGAAGCACTCGCCGAAGGCTCCGTAGAGACGGGACTTCTGGTGCGGATTGTCGCCGTAGCGCAATTCACGATCAAGCGGCTGATTGACGGCAAAGCTGCATGCCGTGCCCTGGTCGCACTTGCCTAGGAAGTTGGAAATAGCGCCATCGTAAGCAGCGGTGCGGCGGAAAACCTTGATCGCAAGCTCCTCGCGGAGGCGGAGCGTCGTGTCACCCTCGTGCTCCCCCATCTCGGAAAGGACGCGGGTGTAATCCTCAGGATCGGTCACCACAGTGACAGCAGAGTAGTTCTTAGACGCACTACGGAGCATGGAAGGTCCACCGATGTCGATCTTCTCAATTGCTTCTTCGAGGGTGACGCCCTCTTTTTCAACGGTCTCCTCGAAGGGATAAAGATTCACCACCACGAGATCGATGGTTGGGATGTCGTGCTTCTTCCCCTGAGCGATGTGGTCATCACTATCGCGACGCTGGAGGAGTCCCCCGTGCACCTTTGGATGAAGAGTCTTAAGACGGCCTTCGAAAAGCTCAGGAGCGCCCGTGTAATCGGCGACATCGATGACCGGAAGCCCGGCTTCCCGCAGAGCAGCGGCAGTTCCACCCGTCGAGAGCAGCTCGACGCCGTGGTCCTCATGGAGGGATTTAGCAAAATCAACCAATCCAGATTTATCGGAAACAGACAGAAGCGCGCGTGCGATGGCCATAATTGTAAGTGGTGAGGTCAAAGAAATGACCTGCCCGATGGCTAAGCGACCAGCCCCAGCGGAGCAAGAGCAATGTCGACAGCTTCTTCCCAATGTGAATAAGTCACCCCTAGCTCAAGATGAGAGGCTTGAGGTCTTTGATTTTTTTGAAATCCTTATCAAAGCTTGCGACCGTAGCTCCTGATTGCTTCGCGGAAGCGGCGAGATAGGCATCGGCGAAATCGATCTTATGCGCTCTGAATAAGCCCAGTGCCTCGATAAGAACCTCCAGCTCCTGCACCTTGAATGACGGATTCTGGATAAACTCAAGAAGATGCTCCACGACTGCCGCTCTGGGATACGAGTAGACCTTTCCCGTCAGAACAAAGACAACCTCAGCGATGACGATGGGTGAAAACTGGACCGTCAGCTCACCGCAGTCCCCCTTTTTCAAGAAATCAGCCGCCACTTTCGCCTGAGCTTCAGGGCTTCCCGTGATGAAACGAATGATCAGGTTTGTATCGACAAGGTAGATCATCATTTCGGCAAGCCTTCTTGAGCAGCATGCGCAGCCCAAGCGTCTTTTTCTAAAGCGCGAACCGCTTCGAGATCGAGATTGGGAGATTTACCCAGCCCTTTCAATGCCCCAAACGAAGCCATAACACCGGGATGCTGGCGGATCACGACCGAGTCCTTCTTAATTTCGTAAACGAGCTTGCGTCCTGGTTCAATTTGCAAGGCGTCTTGCACCTGCCTTGGTAAAGTTGTTTGCCCGCGCTTTGTTACTTGCGACGTAATCATGAAAGCAAGGTAACAAGGAAGGTGTCTTTGTCAATTCAGGGCGCTATTCCTGAGGATCAAGAAGTGCGTAAGCTGACTCCCGAATGCTTGCCGCTTGATCAGCGGTGAGATCATACCGGGTAATCCAAGCATCCACATCTTCCTTCGATAAGAACACATGTGCTCTCGCAGGGTTAAGGCTATGCTCTATGGCACGCGGCATACTGAGAAGGTGAAACCTTTCCTCCTGATTCTTGAGCCGAGATCCCAGTTCGAGGGCTTTGCTATTCACCTTTGATCCTAAAGCAGAAAGGAGCACGAGTTGCGCGAGGCTCTCATCTTTTCCAATGAGGTCCCCCTCCACCCAGCGGATGGCTCTCTCTGGCTCACGGCGTAACCACTGAGTTCCGATTTCTGCAAACTGAATGGTCAACTCACGAGAGCGCCCCCCTTTCTCGCCAGTCAGGTCACCATACCATTGCAGAGCAGCCACGGGATCACTCTCCATCCAGCGAGATGCTAGCAGCTTGGAGTTGGATGCGGGAAGACCCAGCACGATGTGTGGCCCTTTGACGCCCGTGCGGAACTTAGCGACATCTTTCACCTCATGAGCCACCGCTTCCCAGTCAACCGAGGCAGTAGGCA
>JALZWA010000129.1 GCA_023299815.1 Akkermansiaceae bacterium | reverse complement strand
GGGGACTTTCGTGCGGTTGATCAACTGACTCTTGAAGTAGGAGTGGGCGAGATTATCGGTTTACTTGGGCCGAATGGGGCGGGAAAGACGACGACGGTGAAGATGTTGATGGGGATGATGCGGCAAACCTCCGGGGCTTTGTCGATTTTTGGAATGGATTGTTTCTCGGAGCGGAGTGAGGTGCAGAAGCGGGTGGGGTTTTTGCCAGATGAGCCGAATTTTCAGAGTCATTTGCGGGGGATCGAGCTTTTGGATTTTGTGGGAAAGGTGAGGGGGTTGTCTCCTGAGGCGATCACGGCGCATATTGATGATGTGGGTGAGAAGCTGGGCTTGGTGGAGGATTTGGGAGAGTTTGCCGCGAATTACTCGAAGGGGATGCGCAAGAAGTTGGCCTTTTTGATGGCGACGGTTCATGCGCCGGAGCTGCTGATTATGGATGAGCCGACGAATGGCTTGGACCCGGTGGCGACGCGGTCGTTTTTAGAGTTGGTGAGGCGGTATGTGGAGGGGGGAACGGGGGTGCTTTATTCGACACACTTGCTGGATCAGGCGGAGAAGATTTGTGATCGCTGTGTCGTGATGAATCGGGGGAAGTTGGTGGCGGAGGGGACGGTTGCTTCCTTGAAGGTGGAGTCAGGAGTGGCGACTCTGGAGGAGGTCTTTTTTGCGGTGACGGGTGAAGGTGAGCTGAGCGATGTTTAATTTTCAAGATAGAAGCTGGGGGGCGAGAGTGCAGGCGATGCTGATGCTGGCGTGGTATCGCTTTAGGCACACTTTGGGGTGGTCAGGGAAGGTCTACAGTCGTTTCCGTAAACCGACGCATGCCAAGAATAGGAAGAGGTCTTGGCTCTTTCTTTTTTTAGGGGCGATGTTTTTGGTGCAGGGGTTTTGGATGACTCACCAGATGATTGATAGCTATGCGGATCGGGTTTTGGCCGGCGAGGAGGGGGTGATTGCGCTGGATTCTTATATGCATCGTCAAATTGAGGTGCAGGTGCCGAGGTGGGATGAGGTGACGGATGAGGCGATGGCTGGGGATCTGAAAATGATTCTGGTGATGAGTGAAAAGAAGCGGGAGAGGGAGGGGCTGGGTCCATTGACTGCGGAGGAGGTGATCGGGCAGTTTCGGAAGAAGGGGCTTGGTGGGTTTCGGAGTCTGACTTCTTTTTCAGAGGGGGAGATGACTTTAGGAGATTTGAAGGGGGAGGAGAAAGCTCGGTTCACTCGTTTGGTGGGGATGATTTTTGTGGGCCTTTTGGTTGCCTTACTCTTTATGCCGATCGCGATCCGGCAGAAGGATCTGGCGACGACGAGTGATCATCAGGAGTGGCTTTTTTCTCTGCCGATGAGGGAGTCTGAGTTGTTGTCGGGAACTTTTGTTTCGAATGTCCTGATCCGGCCTTTGGCTTACCTTATTTTGTGGCCTTTGCTGACGAATTTTCTGATAGCAAGTGGTCATGGGGTTTTCTTTTCGGCAGGGGTGGGGATTGGCTTAACGCTCTTGATATCGGTCGCAATTTCGGGGGTGGATATTTCGCTGGATACTTGGATGAGGGCGCGGGCGCCGCGGGTGGTGGTGAAGAATGCTCCGATGGTTTTTGCGGTGTTGGGATTGTTGTGTTTTTACGCGATTTTGGCGGCTTGTCTGGCGGGTGGTCCTTCTTTCCCGTGGGTGAATTGGTTGGCGATGAGGCTTCCGGGGGATTTGGGCCAGCCGCTGGGTGAGGTGCTGGTGTCGCCGGTGGGGGGGATGTTTTTTTGGGCGCTGGGTGCGGCGCTGGTTTTGGGTTTGGGGGGAGCTGCGCTGGCGGGCCGCTTTATGCGGAGTGGATGGCTCTCGGGGAACGGGCTGCAGTCGGGGGAGCGTGGGGTTAAGAGAGGGAGTGTGAGGGGTGGGAGTCTTTTGAAGTTTGAGTGCTTGCTGTTGCTGCGAGATCGGACTTTGGCGATGCAGGTAATTTTGGTGCCGGTGCTGATTGTGGGTTATCAGGTGTTGGTCAATCCGGAGTTGGTGCAGTCGGTGACGGCGGCGGGGATTTGTGCGATGGCTTATGGTTGCGGGACTTATGCGAGTCTTATGACGGCTCCTCAGTTGTTGATGTCGGAGGCGAAGGGGGTGTGGATGATTTACAATTTACCGGTTCCAGTAGCGGCTTACTTTCGGAGGCGGGAGGCCTTGTGGCGAGGGGTGGCTACGGGTTTGGCTGCGATCTTGGTGGTGGTGATGGTGTCGACGAGCGGGGCGTTGCGGGTGGAGGATCTGTGGCGCTATGTGACGGCGATTTTGGGGGTCTGGGTGATGGGGCGGGTGGTGAGTGGCTTGGTGATGGGGAGCCCGAGGATGCCGGATGTGGCGTCGGGGGAGGCGGCGAATGTTTCGTTCGGGAGGAGCTATGGGGCGATGATGATGGCGGGGGGCTTTGGTGGTCTGGTGTGGCAGGGGATGGTCTGGCCGGTGGTGAGCGGGCTGGTGATTTTTTGGTTCCTGGGGGCTGCGATTTGGCAGCGAAGGGATATTAGCTTT
Source organism: Akkermansiaceae bacterium (assembly GCA_023299815.1). GTDB lineage: Bacteria > Verrucomicrobiota > Verrucomicrobiia > Verrucomicrobiales > Akkermansiaceae > SW10. Next base: position 15,763 of record JALZWA010000129.1, on the reverse strand, counting down.
AGCTATCTGCTGGAGCCGGTGGAGGAGGAGCCGCCGAGCTGGGGAGTTGATGATGGGCTTTGGGCGGTGGTGGTCTTTTTCATGGTGCAGGTTTTGGTAGTGGTGATGGGTGTGTCATCGGGCGCGATGAGTCAGGGGTTGATCCTGCTTTCATTTGTGGCGGGAGGGGTGGCGGCCTTGGTCTTTGCGTGGCGGCGACGGGTGGGGAAAGGGATTCCGTTGCCGGAGATTCCGGGCGATGAGGAGAGGAGGGGCTGGAAGGTGATCGCGGTGGAGACTGGGCTGGCGACGGTGCTTTGTCTGGCGGTGGGGATTGGCTGGACCAAGGTTTTGGAGACGGGGGCCTTTGGCGAGTTGGGGGCGGCGGCGATTGAGTGGAATCCGTTGGTTTTGATTTTGCTCGCAGTGTTGGCGGCCCCCATTTTGGAAGAGCTGCTTTTCCGGGGATTTATGTGCCGGACGATGTTGGGTTTTTGCTCGAAGAGGAATGCGGTTTTGGGAAGCGCCTTGGTCTTTGCAATAGTGCATCCGGGGACCTCATTTCCGCCGGTGTTTTTGGTGGGGTTGGCGACGGCGATTCTCTATTTACGGAGTCGCTCGGTGGTGCCGGGGATGGTGTTGCATGCGGTTTATAACTTGGGCATCGTCTTGCTCGCATTGGTGGGTTGAAAAGCGCGTTACTTTTAGTGGATTTTGAGTAATTTTCTTTTTTGAAGGGCTGTGGATTGAATTGCAGTATCTAAATTCTAGGCTCATCTTCATTAATCTTGTGACCGATTCTTCTCAAAAAATTCTTCATCGTGCGGGTTCGTTGGCCGAGTTGGCGTCTTTGGTTTCTGGGCGGGCTCTGATCGTGACTGATGCGGGGATCGCTGCCGCTGGGCACGTAGAGCGGGCTGCTGCTGGTTTGAAAAACGTCACCATTTATGATGGTGTTTGTGAGAATCCTACCGAGTCAGATGTCGCGGCTTGTGCTGAGTTCGCGCGTGAGGTGAGGCCGGATGTCATCATCGGGTTGGGTGGGGGGAGTTCGATGGACACTGCTAAGGGGGCTCTCTTTCTTCTGAGTGGAGGAGGGGTGATGTCTGATTACCAAGGCCACGGGAAGGCGAGGGGTGAAATGTTACCTTTTATCGCGATTCCTACGACTGCTGGAACGGGTTCCGAGTGCCAAAGCTACGCGGTTTTGAGCCGGGATGGCTCGCACGAGAAGATGGCTTGTGGTGATCGGCGGGCGCTGGCGAAGGTGGTGATTTTAGATCCCGAGTTGACGGAGTCGATGCCGCTGGGGGTGGCGCGGTTGACCGCTCTCGATGCCCTTTCTCATGCGCTGGAGAGTGCGGTCTGCACGAAGGTGACTCCGGAGTCGCGCGCGCTTTCCTTTGCGGCTTTTCGAAAGATTGAGCCAGTCATTGAAGCGGTTCTCAAGGGCGAGGCGACCACTGCTCAGCGGGGTGGGATGCTTCATGGCGCGGCGCTTGCGGGGCAGGCGATCGAGGCGTCGATGCTGGGCGCGGCGCATGCCACGGCGAATCCTCTCACGGCTCACTTTGATGTCGTGCATGGCCGGGCCGTCCTCACGATGCTTCCTGCGATCATGCGGTGGAACTCGGTGGAGGTGGGCGAGGTTTATGATGAGCTCAAAGGTGGCCTCATCGAGTGGGTCGAGAGGCTCCGAGTCATCGCGGAGCTAGATCCGGTAGAGGTTCCTGAAGAAATGATTCCTCAATTGGCGAGCGAGGCTTCCAAGCAGTGGACGGGCCAATTCAATCCGCGTTCTTTGAGGGAAGATGATTTTTCTGCGATCTATCGCGAGGCTCTTTTTGATCGTATCTAGCTGCTATCTCTCTACAGGAGTCTTATCTCTTATGAAGGTTCTTCTATTATTCTTAATCTCTATTCTGCCTGTCATTTCAGCTGAGCCCACCGAGGTTCGGGAATGGACCTCTAGTGTCGGATCCAAGATCGAGGGAAAGGCGATGGGGTTGAGCGAGGGAAAAGTGACCTTAAAGACCACGGCGGGCCGGACCTTGGTGCTCCCGCTCTCGAAGTTGAGCAAGGAAGACGGGGAGTTCCTTCTGGAGCACTTCAAGCCCGAGCCTCTGGAGGCGCCTAGCTTTGAGGCACCGACCTTAGATCACCCGCTGGGAGAGATCGTAGGCCCCATCGAAGCGTCGGATGGCTCCAGTTATTTTCTCTATCTTCCTAAGTGCCTCGCCGCTGGCGCAGATGCACCCCTTTTCTTCTTCACTGGGCCGAATCCCTCGAAAAAGAAGACGCTTGAGCGCTTTATCTCGGCAGCGGAGCTGACGGGAATGGTGCTCGCCGCTTCCGTGGAAAGTAAGAACCAAGAGAATGCCTTTGTGATCAATAATGGGCACACCAAGAACTGCCTCAAGCACATCAAAAAAACTCTGCCGGTTGATGTGGAGCGCGTCTTTTTCAGCGGCACATCCGGTGGCGGGGCGACTTCGCTCTACAATGCGTCTACCATCAAGTGTCTCGGAGCCTTGCCATATATCGGCTACATTCCAAGTGGGAGTAGCCCGACCAAGAAGGGGTTCTATTATCTCGCCAGCGGGGCCTGGGATTACAATCGTTATTCCTCTGCGGGAGCGGCCAAGCAGTTTAAAAATAGGGCGACTCACCGGATGTATTCCGGCGGACATACCATGGGAAGTAAGGCGATCGCTGAGGAGGGCGCGATCTGGCTCTACACCCGTCATATTTATGAAAAACGAGACCTCTTTCCCGAGGAAGCGACCCGCTTCGAAGTGCGTCTCTCCACTTTCCTCGCCGAGCTGAGTGAGAAGGATTCACAGCTCGCTTACTATTGGACTGATCATTTGCTCAATCTCTGTGAAGCGAGTGGTGCGGTGCGGCCCATCATCGAGGGGTTTCACACCAAGCTCGCGAGTGATCCCGAGAACGTGCGCTATCTGGCGGGCCGTGTCGCGCTGGATGACTTCTCGGAAGACGTCTTTGCCCCGGTTGATGGCAAGGGCTCTCTCAGTGAGCACACGACGCCCAATATTCAGACGTCGGCGCAGAAGCTCGTCGATGAATATTCAGACGTTCCCGCAATCAAAGAAATCGCGGAGGGGCTTCTGAAAAAAACGCACAAATTTTAAGTCGAACTCTGCTTATTTAGAGTAGGGTTCGATGAATCATTCACAAAATGACCGCCAAGATTTTCTACAGTTTTTCTCTTTCCCTGATCCTCGCCTCCTGTCAGCCGGAGGTGAAAGAAAAGGGAGCCGGAGAAGAGGCTGAGCCAGAAGTAAGGTGGACTCGCACTTCATGGCCGGTCGCCCGAGGCGGAGCGGGACTTTCCGGAACCGTGGGAGATCCGATCCTGAAGAACCCAGAGCTCGCTTGGAGCTTCAAAACCGACGGGCCGATCTTGGGTGAGGCGATGGTCTCGGGCGATCGGGTTGTTTTCGGAAATGACATGGGCCTCCTCTACGTCCTCGACGTTAAAACGGGCGAGCTCATTTGGAAAAAGGAATACGAGGAGGCTCTCGAGGCTGCGCCTGCGATTCATGAGGGCACGCTCTTCATCGGCTGCCAAGATTCCTTCCTCTACGCGCTTGATCTCGCGACGGGTGAAGAAAAGTGGAAGGTCGAGACCGATGATAAAATCACGGCTGGGGTGAATCTCACCCCTCGTCCTGATGGCTCCGAAACTTGGGTCATTCTGAATGGCTACGATGGAAGCTGCCGCGCGCTCCGTGCTTCTGATGGCAAGCAGATGTGGACTTACGAGACGAGTGAATACATCAATGGCACTCCCGCGATTGTCGATGGAAAGAAGATCGTCTTCGGTGGCTGCGACCGCGTCCTTTACTCGCTGGATGTCGCCACGGGTGAGGCGAATGAAACAATCAAGACCGATGCCGAGATCGTCTCCACGGTTGCGACCTCTGGAACCTTCGTTGCTTGGGGGAATTATGGAAATGAGGTTCTCAGCGCAGATATTGCGACTGGGCAGCGATCCTGGCGCTACACGGACCGTAGGTTCCCCTTCATGAGTGCTCCTGCGATCAATGAAACCGCGGTCTTCATTGGCTGTCGCGACAAGAAGTTGCACGCCATCGCTCGTGCTGATGGCTCTCCGCTGTGGAAATTTAAGACAGGTGGCCGGGTGGAGTCTGCGCCCCTTCTTTTTACTGATGCCGTGCTCTGCGCCTCGACTGACGGGCGACTCTACGCGCTGAATTTAGAAAAGGGTGAAGAGCAGTGGATGCTCGATCTCGGGGAGGGGATGGTTGCTTCGCCGAGTTTTGCAAATGGCATGATCTACATCGGAGGTGAGGATGGCACTCTTTTCGCGGTGCGAGAAAAAAGTGAATAGATTCTGACCGACCTTCGTTCTATCTTGATCCACCACGTAATGACCCGATGAAATATTCTTTCGCACTCCCGCTGGCCGCCCTGCTTTTCACCTCCTGCCATCAGGAAAAAATCAGCCAAGCTCCGCCTGCGGATCCTGAGGTGGTGGATCGCTTAGAGGGGCGGCTTAATTCGATGGAGACTCATATCTCTAAGTTGAACGAGGCTGTGGAAGATTCTAATAGGCAGCAAGATACGATCGCTCAGCTTCGTGCCGAGGTTGCCCGTCTCGAAAAGGCGGCTCAGGAAAAAGAAATCCAACCGGAGCCGGTAAAGGTAGAAGAGCTTCTTGAGATTGTGGATCCAGCCATCGTGCGTCTCACTGCGATCGGTGAATCTCTCGGCACGGTCGAGACTCTCGATGGGCGAACCTTTTACGAGACGACGATCACGCGGGTCACGGATGTGGGCATCGAGGTGCGTCATCGCGATGGCACCGCCCGCCTCCACTTCAGCGGCTTGCCGGTGGAGATGAGGGAACGTTTTTCTTATGATCCATCGCTTGCGCAGAAAAGGCTGCGCATGGAACGACTGAATGAACAGCAGCAGACCAAGGTGGCTCTTCAGCAAACCCGCACTCAGTTAGAGGAGGAAAAGAAGCGGCGCATGAAAGCGGAAGAGAAAGCGAGTGAGGCTCTAGCTGCGGTGGCGAATCAGCCGGTGGAGCAGGTCACACAAATCATCAGGGACGATTCACACCATAATCGGAATCACTCGGTGATCGTGCCCTCGCCCTTTTACTACAGCAATACGAACTCTCACGTCATTCCTGTGGTGCGGCCTCCAGTCGTTCGTCCTGGCAATAGCATCCGTCCGACCAATGTGAGACCGAAGCCATCCACTCCGGTGCTACGCCCGACCCTGGTGAGGCCAAAGCCATCCACGCCGGTTCAACGTCCGACTAACGTGCGCCCCAGTGTGGTGCGCCCTTCGACACCTGCTCGTCCGTCTAACAGGGCGCGCCCAGTGCCTATTCAGCGAAGGTAGAGGTCGCGGTGGTGTCTCCACCACGCTGAGTCGGGTCGTATCGCTTCTTGGCCACGAGGAATTCACGAAAGCGCGGGTGTGCTTTTTCGATCTGATCTGGCCGAGCCCAGCGATGGTAAGTGAGGTAGTAGGAGCCGCGATATTTCAGGGCGAGGTCAATGAGTGCTCGGAACGTCTCAGATGATCGGGCGATGCCTTCTTCGTCATGCTCCGTGTGGAGGTTGCAGATGATGCAGAGTTGATGGGTCTCTGGGATGGGGAGTGAGTCTCATTTGGATGGAAGTGATGACGCGGAAGCATCCATATCCACCAATGGCGTGTCGGATGAGTGAGATGACTTCTTGCTCAGTGCTGGGGTGGTGGATCTCAGTCACCTGAGTGGGAGTGAGTTTTGAGTGCTTGTCGTTTCAGAGGAGGTTTATTTTCATCATTTGTCGCTGGTCGGTTCTGCAGATTACCGGCGATCTTTGATTCGGCGAAATTGATTAAGGAGAAGAAGGGGTCGATCAGATCGATAGCGATTTATCGGACCAAAATCATCTTGCTAAAATGTAGCAGTAGATTTTTTCGGAGGAGTTGCTTAGTCTTCTGCAATGCGCCAATCGGTTAAAAATCTCCTCAAGAGTCCTTCTGCTCAAGCTTCGGTGGAAGTCTGCGGCTGGGTTCGGACTCGTCGTGATTCTAAGGAGTTCTCCTTCATGGAGATCAATGATGGATCGAGCCTGCAGGGGATTCAGGCCATTGTGGATCAGGGGATTCCGGGTTCAGAGGATATTTCTAAAATGGCGACGGGTGCTTCGGTGCGCGTGCTGGGTGAGTTGATCGAGAGTCAGGGAAAGGGCCAGAGCTGGGAGGTCCGAGCGACTAAGGTCGAGCTTGTCGGTGAAGCGCCGGATGATTTTCCGCTTCAGAAAAAGGGCCACTCGCCGGAGTTCCTCCGCTCGATCGCGCATCTGCGGCCGCGGACGAATCTCTACGGGGCAGTTTTCCGGATGCGCAGCCGCTTGGCTTATGCGGTGCATCGTTTTTTCAATGAGCGCGATTTTACCTACATCCACACGCCCATTATCACGGCGAGTGATTGCGAGGGCGCGGGCGAGATGTTCCGCGTGACGACGAATGAAGGCGGCAAGGCGGAGGAGGATTTCTTTGGTAAGAAGACTTACCTTACGGTGAGTGGTCAGCTGGAAGGGGAGACCCATGCTTGTGCGCTTTCTAACATTTACACCTTTGGTCCGACTTTCCGTGCGGAGAATTCTAACACCACGCGCCACGCGGCGGAGTTCTGGATGATCGAGCCGGAGATGGCTTTTTGTAATCTGGAAGGGGACATGGATCTCGCGGAGGACTTCATCAAGTTCCTCGTGAAGGACGTGCTGGACAATAATGAGGGTGACCTTTCGATCTTCGAAAAATTCGTGGATAAGGGCCTGCGTCCTCGTCTTGAGGGTCTTGCTTCGGGCGGGTTTGGCCGCATGTCTTATACTGAGGCGGTTGAGCGCTTGCTGAAGTCTGGCAAAAAATTTGAGTATCCCGTGGAGTGGGGAATAAATCTGCAGTCCGAGCATGAGCGATACCTCTGCGAGGAGGTGGTGAATGGTCCGCTGACGGTTTACGACTATCCCAAGGAGATTAAGCCTTTCTACATGCGGGCGAATGATGATGGTAAAACGGCGACTGCGATGGACGTGCTCGTGCCCGGGGTGGGTGAGATCATCGGTGGGAGTCAGCGCGAGGAGCGCTATGATTTACTGAAGGCGCGCATGGAAGCGGATGGCCTCGATCTTAAGGATTACGGCTGGTATCTTGACCTGCGGAAATACGGCACGGTGCCGCACGCGGGCTTCGGGGCCGGCTTTGAGCGTCTGCTGATGTATGTCACGGGGATGCAGAACATCCGCGATGTCATCTCCTTCGCGAGGACGCCTGGGAGCTGTGAGTTTTAAGGCCGGCTAGCAGGAGAAATCGGTGCTAATACCACTCCGAGTTCCAAAAGAGCAGAATGGGTCTTTAGGGTGTTTTTAAAGGATGTGCTTCGCAGCTTGGAGAAGAGCCGGGCGCTTTCTCGAATATTCTAGTCGCTCATTCGCGCCTAGTCCTCAGTTGTGGTCCCCAGACCACGCCTTCGTCATGCCTTGCCATTTCAAGAAATCACTCCGACATTCTGCTCTTTTGAAACTCTACGTGGTATAAAAATCCCCTTCAATAAGCAGGGAGACTTAAGAGAGGGAGATTTTTCACACAGATTTCAGAGGATTGAGCACAGATGACACAGATTATTCTGAGGCTTTGGCGACCCAGTTTCTCTTTTAATCCGTCTTTAGTGTCCCCGCTACGCGGTTTGCTTTGATGACTTCAGCAAGGTCACGGAGGACATTGAGCGACTCGCGCTCTACGGGATCAATTCCGCTAGGCCACGTGGGGGTGTCATCGAGCGCGGCGATTTTGCTCTTCTCGCTGCGCATGTAAGTTTGGTCGTCATTGTCGAGATCGACGAGTGGGAGAGAGTCTTCTAGGGCGTCATCAAGGGTGAGGCGATAGGTGGTGAGGTTCTTTTGATCCTCTTCTTCCATCTTGGTGAAGCGGGTGCGGCGCTCGGCATTTCGTGCTTCGCGGCGCTCTTCTCCTTCTGCAAGTTCGTGGCGTCTTTTCTCAATGTTGAGGGTGCGGCGGGACTCTTCTTTTTCTTTCAGCAGGCGCTCGATGTCCTTGCGGAGGTAGATGAAGTCCTGGTCCTTATTGATGCGGGCTTGGCTTTTTTCCTGAAGGATGGGGAGGAAAAGGTTGCGCTTATTGAGAGGCTCAAAGTCGGTGGCCTTGCGGATGAGATCGTAGGGCAGGGCATACTCCGCGAAGGCTTCGCCATACTCGCTGGCGTCACTGATGCCGGGGAGGACGACGTCTGAGACGACGCCACGCTGCTGGACTGAGCCGCCAGTGACGCGGTAGTATTTTCCGGTGGTGAACTTGATGTGGCCGGCATTCTCGCGGTCTGAGAGAACGGGCATGTATTCTGAGATGTCGAAGTTGCGCTGGATGCTGCCTTTTCCGTAGGTGGAGGATTCTCCGATGATGACAGCGCGGTGGTAGTCCTGCAGTGCGGCGGCGAGGATCTCGGTGGCGGAGGCGCTGCTCTTACTGGTGAGCATGACGAGGGGGCCGGTGTAGAGTGGACGGCGCTGGGGGGCTTTCAGTGACTCGGTGTAGCCGCTGGTGCTCTTTGCTTGAACGACGGGAACGCGGGAGCCGGGAACGAAGAAGCCGGTGAGGCGGACGACCTCGTCGAGCGAGCCGCCACCATTGTTGCGGAGGTCGAGCGCGATGCCATCAACCTCTTCTTTCATCATGCGCTTGAGGACGATCTCGAGGTCAGCGGAGACGCTCTTGGTGCTCTGGCCGTAGGGGAAGTAAAAGGAGGGGATGTCGATGATGCCGAGCTTCTTGCCGGATTTGAATTCGTGGACCTTGGCGGTGACGAGTTCATCCTTGATGGTGATTTTTCCACGCTTAATGACGACGACATGGCCGGGGGCATCTGGCGAGCTTCCCTCGCTGATCTTCAGTCCGACTTCGGAGCCTTCTTTTCCGAGGATTTTTTCAACGACCTTGCCGATGGGCAGGAAGAGGATGCTCTCGAAGTTGCCATTGTTCAGGGAGTCGACGGCGATGATGCGGTCGCCGAGCTGAAGGTCACCTTGGAGGTCTGCAGGGCCGCTATTGACAATGCCGCGGATCTTGGTCGCGCCATCATCCTCGGCCGCGAGAGAAGCGCCGATGCCGACGAGCTGATTACTGACGCCGATGCGGAATTGCTCGTGCTCGCGCGGGCTTTGATACTCGCAGTGCGGGTCATGCGCACGCGCTACGGCGGAGAAGAGGTAGTTGGCGACATCAGCAGGACTAGACCCCTCTACGGCTTTGAGGAAGCGGTCGTAGCGGAGGGAGATTTTCTCTTCCGGAGTGGGGTCGTTGATAAAAGGACTCTCTTTTTGCTGTGCCATCGCAAGGTGGTCGAGCTGCTCGCGGCGGATGATCTCGCTCAGGACGAGGTCTTCCAGGTCCAGTCGCCAGAGGTTTCGCATCTCGGCAAGGTCCTTTGGCCATGGAAGGTCCTCGCGGTCGGTATTGATGCTGCGGTCATCCTCGAAGGTAAATTTTTTCTCCCTGAGGATCTTTTGAAAGCTTGTGACCTGCTTTTTGACGCGAGAGCGGTAGAGATCAAAAATCTGATTCGCGATGGGAAGCGCTTCGCCTGCGGTCAAGAGATCGTGGAAGCGGGATCCGTAGTTTTTGGTGAGAACGTCGACTTCTTCTTGAGTGAAATAGACTTTTTGCGGGTCGATCGCTTCGAGGTATTCGTTCAAGAAGCGTGCCCCTAATTTTTCATCGTATGCGAGGCGTCCATAGTGCCCATTTTGGAGCATGCGAACCATCTCGCTGCCGACAAGGTTCAGATCGGCTGCTGGAGCCGTCATGGCCGGAATAATCAGCGATGCAAAAAGGGTGGTGAGAGTGAGGCGAATACGAGAAAACATGGAATTAGAGGGAACGGAGGGAGTCGTCCCTCGAACAGCGATGCCAACTTAGGCATTTTTGCGGAAATTTCGAGGCTGTTCTCTCGGTAATTTGATTCGCTCACCCACTGAGGAGCAGGTGGATCAGCCCTAAAAATTGGGCTCACAGCTGTCAAGTGGATCGCATGAGGGGAAGTGACGGCGACTCCCCGAAACTCTTCTCGAAATCCCACGCCTCTCTGCTGATACTGCGGCCAGCCCTCATCAACATGCACACGAGCACGGTAGAGAACTACTTGAAATCCATCTGGAGCCTTCAGCAAAAGTCCCCCGAAGGAACTCTCGTGCCCATTGGGCAGGTTGCGGAAAAACTCTCCGTCACCCCCGGGACCGCCACCACGATGATGAACCAGCTCCTGAAGCAAGGCCTCGTCGACTACACCCCGCGCAAGGGCGTCCTTTTGAACCCCGAGGGCAGAAAGGCAGCCCTGCAAGTGCTCCGCCGCCATCGCCTTGTTGAAAGCTTCCTTGTCGAGTTCATGAAGCTCGATTGGGCGGAGGTCCATGAAGAGGCCGAGGTCCTAGAGCATGTCATCTCCGACCGGCTCCTCTCACGGATGGACCAAATGTTGGGTTATCCCACCCACGATCCCCACGGAGCTCCCATCCCCACTGCTGATGGCCAGCTCCCCACCCAACCCGCGCGCCCTTTGGCAGAGTGTGAGCCGGGCACTTACATCCTCACCCGCGTGCGTGAAGACCGCCCAGATTTTCTCCAATGGCTTGCTCAGCTTGGTCTCAAGCCGGGAGCCTCGCTCGCTCTCACCTCTCGGAATCTTCTTGCAGATACTCTGACTCTGCAGGTCTTAGAAAATGAGACCCCCGTCCAGATTTCGCTCCCTGCCGCGGCAGCTCTCCTCGTTGCTCCTGCCTAGAGGGATGTCATAAGAGATTCAGAACATCGCCCCTAAAAAGGCCCTCCCAGCCCTCTTAAGAAGGGCGTCATCGCTCTCCATTCCCGCTCTTTTTTCTTTCCCTCTCGTCCAGATCACGATTGGCTGGCGAACCTACTTATCCATGAATGCTTATCTCAACCTCCTCCTTTGTGCTCTGCTTGCCTCCATGGCACAGGCGCAGATCGCTGTCAGCATGAAGCTGGACCGGGCCACCTATCTCGTCAATGAGCCCGTCACCGCCGTCGTCACCATCACCAATCGCAGCGGAACCGAGCTCTTCCTCCACAGCGAGGCCAAGGGGCGGATCACCCGCAGCTGGCTAGAATTTGCAATGCGCCACACCGGAGGCACCGCCCTACCAAGCATGAACCACGGTGCATTCCGAGCCGCCAAGCTTCCTGCTGGGCAGTCGATCTCCCGCCGTGTGAACCTCAGCCAACTCTACGCGATCAACAAGCAGGGGAATTTCTCCACCAACGCACGCGTCCAGATCGGCGAGCAAGTCTACACTTCGAATACAGATCACCTCACCGTCAGTGAAGGCTCCGTCTACTTCAAGCAGCCCTTCGGAGCTCCCGGCACCAAGTATCCTAATCGCGAATACCGCGTCATCACCTTTAACGACGGAAAGAGTAACTCGATCTACGTCGCCGTCCATGAAGCAAAGACCCAGCGGCCGCTCTCCACCGGAAGAGTCAGTAGCGTGCTTCTCTTCAAAAACCCCCAAGCCACTCTCGATCGTAAAAATAACCTGCATGTCCTCTACCTCACAAATCCCGAAGTTTTTGTGCATGCCATTGTGAATAAAGATGGTCAGCTCGCGTCCACCGCTTATTTCAAGCGGGGGAGTCAAGGGGTGCCCATTCTCGCTGCGCAGCGCGATGGAAAAGTGCTTGTCTTAGGTGGAATTCCCTACGACCCTAAGAAGGAAGAGGCTGAGCGCAATCGCGCGCGCCGGATCTCCGAGCGACCTAAAAAGTAAATTTACTTTAATAAAAAGTTTGCATTTATTTTAAAAAGTTTTATATAGCCAACTAACCAAGAGCTTTAATCTTTATGAATCTATTATTCCGTTCCCTTATTTTTGCCTTAGCGCTCGCAGCTCCTGCATCCGCAGCGAGTTTCAAAACCGTCGTCATTGATGCTGGTCACGGCGGTCGTGATAATGGTGGTAGCTATGGGAAAGTTTACGAAAAGTGGCTTGCTCTCGACACAGCCCTTCGCGTCGAAAGAAAGCTCAAAGCAAAGGGCTTCCGCACTGTCATGACTCGTCGCAGTGACGTCTTCATCCCTCTTTCCGGTCGCGCTAAGCTCGGAAACCGCTACGCGAACTCCATCTTTATCTCCATCCACTACAACTTCACCTGGAAGAAGAACGTCAGTGGTCTTGAGACCTTCTACTGCTCTTCAGCTTCCAAGCCTCTTGCTGAGGCCGTCCAGCGCGGAATGCTCAAGCGCGTCAAGTCAGTCAACCGCGGTGTCAAATATGCTCGCTACTACGTCATTCGCCACTCTAAGAACCCCGCGATTCTTGTCGAGGGAGGTTTCGTTTCGAACTCCCGTGAGCGTGGTCGCACCAAAGAAGGCTGGTATCGCGAAGCAATTTCCAATGGCATCGTAGACGGTGTCGTTTCCTTCAAAAAGACAGCCAAAGGAAGCTGGTAGAGATTTTTAAATGTTCACCATCGATTGGGACGCACGTTACCGCGATGGTGAAACCCCTTGGGAAAAAGGAATGGCTCATCCAGCCCTTCCTTTTTTTATTGAGAGTCACCCCGCCTTTTTTGAGGGTAAACCCCGCCTCTTTCACCCCGGCTGTGGCTACGGTAGGGACGCTGCCCACCTAGCGCCCCTCTGCCGTGAGATCACCGCGCTAGACATTGCGGAAGAGGCCATCACGAATGCCAAAAACCTCTACCCTGCGCTAGAAAATATTCGCTGGGAACAGGGAGATCTCTTCACCTGGGACGAGCCAGAGCACTACGACCTCGTCTGGGAGCACACCTGCTTCTGCGCCATCACTCCCAGCTACCGCGCCGCCTACGTCCGCGCCATCCACACCCTTCTTAAGCCCGGCGGACTCCTCCTCGGCATCTTCTTCCTCACCCCTGATCACCCCATCGGTGAAGGCCCACCCTTCCGCGTCAGCCGTGATCAGCTCAATCACTTCTTCGGGAAAGACTTCGAGCTCATCGAAGACATCCCTAATCCTCCCACCTACGATGGTCGTGAGGATACCGAAACCATCATGATCTGGCGCAAGCGCCCCTAGCCATCATCAGTGAGAAAAATAGGCCTCCAACCAATTTGCGTAAATCATCTTAATCTGTGGTAAAAAAATTCCCCAACCAAGCTCTGTGCCCCCTTCACGTCCTCTGCGTCTCTGTGTAAACTTCCACCAGCCAAAGTCCCAAGTCCAGCGTCCTTTGTGACGGTTAAAACTCGCCCTTACCCAGCGTCCCACCTTTCAAGATCCGACACCGCAACCCGCCCTGTCCTCTTAAAAACTTCTCCACCCCCGGCGCACACGCCTCATCCATCCAGTAGCACGGCTTCGCCTCCTGAGTCCCCTCGAACTCCAGCTCACCTATTTGAAAAGTCTCCCCAATCAGCGCCTTCAGATCCATCCCACTCACCACCGCATTTCGGCGGAAGGCACTCACATCGAGATCCGGTAAATTGAACCCCTTCTTCACCCCCTCGTAGACCGCGTAGTCAAAGAACGTGATCTGCCCCTTGTAGTCCTCCTCATAATCAAAAAAGCGGTCATTCACGATCCCCCTTCCTGCCACCAGCTCGATCTCCTCATGATCCGTGATTGGATGATCTTCACTCCCTTTCCCATGACGGCCAAAGTAATCGTGCCCCGGTGAGATAAAAAGGTGATGAATGATCGGCTTCACGCCGCGGAATCTAAGCGAAATTTACAGAAGCAAAAGCAGAGATTCGACGCAGCCCCCATCGCATGCTAATTTCCACGCATGCTTCGCCCCCTTCTCATTCTCTCCCTGAGCCTCCTCACCAGCTGCGCCGGACCCTTCGGAAAAGTCACCTACGAGCAATCCCCTAAGGTGATCAATGTTTCCTCCTACGACCCTAAGATCAAGAGCCGCTCCGGCTCCTCCTACTCCCCCCTGAACCAAGCCGCGCTTCGCGCAAATGGCTCCCAAGGAATGATCGCCCGCATCGGCAAGGGCATGGTCAATGATACAAAATGCGCCGACTTCCTCGTAGGCGCAGAAAAGCAAGGCACCCGGCTCGGCGTCTACTACTTCGTCAAGCCCACCTCCAGCATCACCGCTCAGGCCGATCACCTCGTCCGCCGCCTCCGCGAGATCAAGAAATCACGCGGCCTCAAAACCGAAAAAGTCCTCCTCGTCGGAGACATCGACACCCGCTGCACCGCTAGCCACATCATCACCTTCATCGACCGCGTCGAAAAGCTCACCGGCGTCACCCCCGTCATCTACCTCGAGAACAGCAAAGAACTCATCGCCCGCCTCAGCAGTTCCCCAAAGGCCCAGCGCCAGCAGATCGCCCGCGCCCCCTACTGGCTCGCCCTCTACTCAGACTACAACAAAGACCAGCCCCACATCAAAACCCCCGAAGACCTCACCAAAGCCTACAAAATCTGGGACACCTGGGCCATGTGGCAATACGGCGGCGTCCTCTGGGAAAAGGGAAAGTCACGTTCCAAAAACTACTCACGAGGCAAGTGGAAAACCCCCACCTACTTCGGCACCCTAGACCGCCCCACCGAGCGAAACGGCTTCAACGGCAGCAAAAAAGAACTCGAAAAATTCTGGGACAAGCACTCCTGGAAATGGTGAGACCTGAACTAGGCATCGTAAGATGAAAATCCTCACCGTCTCGATCCTACTTTTGCTGGCACTGACAATCGTAATTTTCGTTTCCAGTGATGAACCTGTCGAGCCTCCGTCTCGGAAAGAAGAAACCACGGTGACGACTTCGGAAAGGAAGACGAACTCGAAAATCCGGAACCTGTCTCACGATGAAATGATCTTGGATTTCCCCTATGCGAAAGAGCGTTTGGGAATTCTCTACAAGAAATATCCCAACCTTCGTCCATCGGAATTCAAGCCTGCGGATGGGCCGACAATCATCGATGAGCTTGATCGGTTGGTCGCTGAAACGGGAGATGACTTAAAGATTCCCCGAGAGTTCAATCGGCAGAAAATTAAAACCGAAGAGTGGCATCAAGAAGTGATCGGAAATTATCTGACTGAGAAAAAAGATGTTCTGGGCGCCCTCCTAAATCTTTCAGAGCTCTCGACCGGAGAGTCGACTTTTCGCTATTCGGATTTCGATGATTCTTCTAGTCGGATGAACGTATGGCGCGTCCGTGATTTTCTCGGCCTCGCGATGGATCATGCGATGAGGTCTGGCGATGAAGCGAAAGCCGCGCAGATCATCAATGCTCTGGAAAGGATCGGTGAAGCGGGCTCGAAACCCTTTTTAGCGGATTCTCTGATTGGAGATGCCGTGCATCAGAGCGTCCAGAGATCTCTAGGTGAGCTCGCCCAAGCCGAATTTGATGTCAGCGGACACATCGAAAAATTAGCAGCTCCAAGTTCAACAAAGGTCATCCTAGAATCGCTTCGCAGAGAAGTCATTGGAACGGTTTCGTTACTCGAAGCATTCAAAAAAGGGGACCAAGAGAACATCAATGGCTTTTTCACAGCACTCAGCGGAAACCTTCCTTCTGATGAGCAAGAGAAGGGATCGGAAGAGAAGCTCCTTCTTGAAGAGCTTGCAGATCTGGATATCGATGATTTCCAAGACGACTTCGCGATGATTGTCTCCCGATTTATGGAGGCGCTTCCGGAAGCTCCCGCTGAGGTGAGTCTGGGCGACCCCGTGCTTCCAGATTTTGAATTTAAAATTTTGGAACAA